>OMRJ01000194.1 GCA_900313475.1 uncultured Eubacteriales bacterium
AGTCTTGGTTTATCAAAATGACCGCAGTGCGCGACGATCTTGTGAGAAACAACAACATGATCCACTGGATGCCCGAGAGCATCGGAAAGGGACGTTTCGGCAACTTTATAGAAAACGTTCAGGACTGGGGACTTTCTCGTAACCGTTACTGGGGCACTCCGCTCAACATTTGGGAGTGCGAATGCGGCTGCCGTCACGCTATAGGCAGCATTGCCGAGCTTAAGGAGATGAGCGACAATTGCCCCGAGGACATTGAGCTTCACCGCCCGTATATCGACGCTGTGACGATAAGATGCCCGAAGTGCGGCAAGCAGATGAAGCGTGTGCCGGAGGTTATCGACTGCTGGTTCGATTCAGGCTCAATGCCGTTTGCGCAGCACCACTATCCGTTTGAAAACAAAGAGCTGTTCGAAAGCCAGTTCCCCGCGGATTTCATTTCGGAGGCGGTCGACCAGACTCGCGGTTGGTTCTATTCGCTTCATGCTATTTCAACGCTGCTTTTCAATAAGCCCTGCTTTAAGAACGTTATAGTTCTCGGCCACGTTCAGGACGAAAACGGACAGAAGATGTCAAAATCGAAGGGCAACGCGGTCGACCCGTTCGATGCGCTTCAAAAGTACGGCGCCGATGCCATCCGCTGGTATTTCTATACAAATTCCGCTCCGTGGCTGCCTAACCGCTTCCACGGCAAGGCTGTTGAAGAAGGACAGCGCAAGTTTATGGGCACGCTGTGGAATACATATGCTTTCTATGTGCTCTATGCGAATATCGACGAGTTTGATCCGACAAAATATTCAATAAATTACGATGAACTCAATGTAATGGACAAGTGGCTTTTGTCGCGTCTCAATTCCACCGTTAAAGCGGTTGACGACCATCTCGACAACTACCGCATTCCCGAAGCCGCAAAGGCGCTCGACACGTTTGTCGACGAAATGTCAAACTGGTATGTTCGCCGCGGCAGAGAGCGTTACTGGGTTCAGGGACTCTCGCAGAATAAGATAGACGCGTATATGGTGCTCTACACCGCGCTTGTTACCGTGTGTAAGGCAGCCGCTCCCATGATTCCGTTCATGACAGAGGAAATTTATCAGAATCTCGTGAGAAGCGTTGATAAAAATGCGCCCGAAAGCATTCACCTCTGCGATTATCCCGCCGTTAACGAGGCATGGATAGACCGCGATCTTGAAGCGGCAATGGACGAGGTTTTGAGCGTTGTCGTGCTCGGCAGAGCCGCAAGAAACGGCGCGAATATCAAAAACCGCCAGCCCCTTGCAAATATCACCGTTGTTACCGACAAGGTTCTCGGCAAGGAATATACCGATATAATCAGAGACGAGTTAAACGTCAAAGAGGTTATATTTACCGATTCCGCGAGCGGACTTGTTTCATATTCGTTTAAGCCGCAGCTCAAAACGCTCGGACCGAAATACGGAAAACAACTCGGTGAGATACGCACGCTTCTCGCGTCGCTTGACGGCGCGGCGGCAAAGAAAGAGCTTGACGGGCAGGGACATATTACTCTTAAGCTGTCAACGGGCGATATCGAACTGACGGCGGACGATCTCCTTATCTCCGCGGAGCAGCTTGAAAATTCGTTCGCCGTTACCGACAACGGCTATACCGTGGCTCTTGACACGGAGCTTACGGATGAGCTTATTGCGGAGGGCTTTGTCCGTGAGATTATCTCAAAGGTTCAGACCATGCGCAAGGATGCGGATTTCAATGTCACCGATCATATAGATGTGACGATTAAGGGCAGCGAAAAGCTTGAAAAGATCATTGCCGATCACCTCGGTGATATAGCGGGCGATGTGCTTGCCGATTCCGTTAAGCTTGCGTCGCCCGAAGGAACCGTGAAGGAATGGGATATAAACGGCGAAAATGCAGTTATCGGCGTAAAAGTTGTGTAAAAATAGTTTGACACTTTTTTGCGAAAATGTTATACTTTAGGGGTAAGGTTGACTTACCCCTATTTTTTTTGCAAAGCCGCATACGGTTTTGCTGCGATTCGAGAGGAATGAAATAAAATGAAAAAAGCATTATCGGTATTTTTGAGCATACTTGTGCTTCTGTCCGCATGCGCTGTCGGCGCATCGGCTGCCGAAACAGGCGACAGCGGCGAATTTTCCGCGCTTTGCTATAATGTCGCCGGGCTTCCGACCATAGATTATCTCACGGGCGGTGAGGACAAGGATGTGCTTGCGAATCAGGTTGCGATCGGCAAATTCGTTGAAGCGAACGGCTTTGATATTTTTGCAACGCAGGAGGATTTCGGCTATCACGAGAACCTTGTGAAGCAGCTTGCATCTTATAATTATGCCACGCAGCACCACGGCGGCATTCCATACGGCGACGGAACAAATGTTTTCACAAAAGGACATAAAATGTACAATGAACAGCATATTCCGTGGAATACACTTGCGGGGCTTATTGATGAGGGCGCAGATCAGTTTTCTCAGAAGGGCATAACATACGTTTGTATCGAAATTGCGGACGGTGTGTTTATTGATTTTTATGACATTCATGCCGATGCAAACGGCGGTGAAGCTTCGGTAAACGCGCGACGCGACAATTTCAGTCAGCTTGCGGAGCTTATCAATAACCGTACGGTTGACCGACCCGTTATTGTCACGGGTGACTTTAACGCGTTTCTGTTCAATGATTCTTCAAATCTTAAGTCCATTCTTGTCGACGGCTGCGGTCTTAAGGACG
>OMRJ01000176.1 GCA_900313475.1 uncultured Eubacteriales bacterium
CGAACGGTCTGCCTTTTTTTATGTTGACGCATATTTCACCGACTTCACCTGCCTTGACTTCGTTTCCGTCTGTGTCGAGAAGCGCAATGTCGTATATGGGCGCGGGTTTGCCCATTGAGCCTATCTTGTGTGAGTCTCCGCGGAGCGTGCCGATCATCATTGTGCTTTCGCTTTGCCCGAAGCCTTCTATTATCTGAAGTCCCGTGGCTTTTTCGAACTGACGGTAGACTTCGGGATTGAGTGCTTCTCCCGCCGTTGTCATATGCTTGACCGATGACAGGTCGTATTTTGTTATGTCTTCTTTAACCATCATACGCAGCATTGTGGGCGGTGCGCAGAATGTTGTAATGTGATATTTTGAGAACATCGGGAGAATGTCGGCGGCGCTGAACCTCTCGAAATCATACACAAAGGTTGCTGCTTCGCAAAGCCACTGACCGTAAAGCTTTCCCCACATTGCTTTTGCCCATCCCGTGTCGGATATTGTAAGGTGAAGCCCGTCGGGATCGCAGCAGTGCCAGTATTTTGCGGTGTGAAAGTGCCCGAGAGCATACTTATAGCTGTGCGCCGCAATCTTCGGATAACCCGATGTGCCCGATGTGAAGAACATTAACATGGTGTCGTCGCCGCCGGGGGCGTTTTCGCCGCGCTCGAAATGAGAGCTGAACGCCGGGTATTCGTCGTCAAAGCTTCTCCAACCGTCACGTTCTTCCCCGACAATAATTTTGTTTTTAAGAGGGTGATAAAGTTTTTCGGCTTCGTCTGCCTGATGAGCGACATCGCCGTCGGAAGTGATGATTATATGTTCTATGCCTGCTTTTTTGAATCTGTATTCAAAATCGTGCGCCTGAAGCTGATTCGTCGCGGGAATCGCAACTGCGCCGAGCTTGTGAAGTCCGAGAACGGCGAACCAGAACTGATATCTGCGCCCCAGAACAAGAAGAACCTTGTCACCGCGTTTTATGCCGATCGATTTAAAGTAATTTGCGCAGCGGGCAGATTCTTTTTTCATATCGCCGAACGTAAAACGGCGCTCCGTTTTGTCGCGTGACACGTGAAGCATTGCAAGCTTGTCAGGTGCGCGCGTTCCGAGCTCATCGACAATATCGAAAGCAAAATTGAAATGTTCGGCGTTCTTAAACTTTATAGAAACGGGCGTGCCGCTGTCGTTTTTTATAACCTCGGTGAATTGTCTGTAAATTCTGTCTTTTTTGTCGGCAGGCTGGGTTTTATTTTCCGGAACGGCCTTCACGGGAGTGAGCTCGGGAATCGGTTCACCCGCGGGATTTAACACTATGGCATAAAACTCGCAGTCTTTACCTCCGACCGCTATCATACCGTGCGGTGTCGACGAATCGTAATAGACACTGTCACCGGCTCCGAGCACCTCGGAGTGTTCGCCTATCTGAACGCGGAGATGTCCCGAAATAACAATGTCAAGCTCCTGTCCCTCATGAGTGGTAAGCTCTATATCGCGGATCTGCGCACCTTCATCGTATTTGCTTTTGACATAAAGCGGCTCGGCTATTCTGTTCTGAAACGCATATGCGAGGTTATAATAAGTCATGCCGTGTGCGTTGGCTATTTCCTGACCGCCGCCGCTTCTCGTCACGGTGAACGATTTAAGCGTCGGGCTGTGCCCCTCGATTATGTCGGTAACGTTTACGCCGAGTGCAAGCGCACATCGGTAGATAAACGCAAAGTTAAGGTCGCATTCGCCGTTTTCACAGCGGAGATATTCCTCCGTTGTTACGTCTGTCTGCAAAGCCATTGTTTCGGGAGAGATGTTTTCTATCTGTCTTAATTCCCGAATGCGTCCCGCCATTTCCTTAATTTTGTAGTCAAGTGCCGTAATCTGATTCACGGTGCAGTCCTCCTTTTAGGGACGAAAAAACACCCGTCCCAAAGTTGAATTACTTTGAGACGAGTGTGATAATTCAATACACCCGCGGTACCACTCAAATTGCACTGAAAGTGCCTCTCAGGCTCTGACAAGCCGTATGCATTTACGCAGCAATCACGGGAAGACTCTACTTGCGGAAAACCGCGTTCTTTCTTCCGGCTCGGATGCTACAACCCTTTGTTCCGTTTCCGGCAGCTTGCACCTACCGCTGTCTCTCTGTAAGGACGTATAACAAGGGTACTCATCGTCACAGCCTTTATGCTATGAGTATAATTCAATTTCGGTATTTTGTCAAGTATTTTTTGAAAAACGGAAGCTCATTGCGGAATTGCACTTATAATGTCTGTCGGCGACAAACAGTATACGCGGAAAATCAAAGCTTGTTGCGCTGAATTTTGCCGCTTGTAGTTTTAGGCAGAGAATCTCTGAAAACGACGAGACGCGGATATTTGTACGGTGCGGTGTGGGTTTTTACATACTGCTGAATTTCTTTTTTCAGCTCCTCCGTCGGCTCGGTGCCTTTCGTAAGAACAATACTCGCTTTTACTATCTGACCGCGTACTTCGTCGGGAGCGGCGGAAACACCGCATTCGAGAACATACGGAAGCTCCATTATGACACTTTCGATCTCAAACGGCCCTATACGGTAGCCGGAGGATTTTATGATGTCGTCAACACGACCGACATACCAGAAGTAACCGTCCTCATCGCGCCATGCGGTATCGCCCGTGTGGTACACTCCGCCGCGCATTGCTTCTGCGGTTTTGTCGGGTTCCTTGCAGTATTCTTTGAAAAGTCCGGGAGGCGTGCCGTTGTCGAGACGGACGACAATCTCGCCCGTTTCGCCGTTTTGCACGGTGTTGCCGTCCGCGTCGACAAGATCAATGTGATATTGCGGCGATGCCTTGCCCATTGAACCGGGTTTTACGTCCGTACCGCGGAAGTTTGCTATGGTAAGAGTTGTTTCGGTCTGGCCGAAGCCCTCATAAATCGTCAGTCCGGTGAGGTTGCTGAACTGCTTTGCAACTTCGGGGTTAAGCGCTTCGCCTGCCGTTGTCATGTGTTTTATTGAAGAAAAATCGTATTTTGAAAGATCTTCTTTTATCATCATGCGCAGCATTGTGGGAGGAGCGCAGAAAGTGGTGATGTTATATTTTGCAAACATAGGCAGAATATCCGCCGCGTTGAATCGGTCGAAGTCGTAAACAAACACGGCGCCCTCACACATCCACTGTCCGTATAGCTTTCCCCAAAGAGACTTGCCCCAGCCCGTGTCCGATATGGTGAAATGAAGCCCGTCACGCTCGCAGCAGTGCCAGTATTTAGCCGTCATGAAGTGACCGAGCGCATATGTGTGCTTGTGCATGACCATTTTCGGCTCACCGGTAGTTCCCGATGAAAAGAACATCAGTGCAGGATCTTCTCCGCACGGTGTATCTTTTTCCCGTGCGAATTTGCTCGAATAGAGCGGATATTCGGCATCGAAGTCGTGCCATCCGTCTTTCCGGCCGCCCACAATGAGCTTCAGCTCAACACTCGGACATTCTCTTGCCGCATCCTCCGCGATTTTTGCGGTGTCGCCGTCGGCGGTGCATACTATGGCTTTCACACCTGCCGCATTATATCTGTAGACAAAATCGTGTTTCTGA
>OMRJ01000178.1 GCA_900313475.1 uncultured Eubacteriales bacterium
AGCCGCATACTGGAAGAACATAACGCCCGCAAGCGCAATGTTTTCTGAAATCCCCGCGTGTAAAGACAGCACACGCATAATGTTTCTGAACAGCAAAAACACAACGGCGAGAATCAGGTTTGAAACGGGTCCCGCAAGCGCGGTAAGACCGAAATACAGCTTTCTCTTTTTTGCCGGGAAATTGTTTATGTTCACGGGCACGGGCTTT
Organism: uncultured Eubacteriales bacterium; assembly: GCA_900313475.1. GTDB lineage: Bacteria > Bacillota > Clostridia > Oscillospirales > Acutalibacteraceae > RUG806. Next base: position 209 of record OMRJ01000178.1, read on the forward strand.
GCGTAGCCGAATCCGAAAGCAAGAATCATGAGTGTTCCTATCAGATCGAGGTGAGTCGCGGGATTGAGAGAAATGCGTCCGCTCAAACGACCGGTAGCGTCGCCGAGCTTATTTGCCATCCATGCATGCGCACTCTCATGTACGGGGAAACAGCATATAATTACAAAAGCTAAAACACATACATTTATAATTATTGTGGAAATTTCGGTTTCACCGTTCAGGTATTCAAATAATGTTGTTATCATTTTTCATCTCACCTTTGGTTTACGGTTACGAACCTGTCGGCACCGTAAAAATCATTTATTATCTCGGTTTTGCCGTGTACGGAAAACAGCTCCGCTATCGCACCGCACTGTCCCTCGCCGCATTCAACCGCCGCAAATCCGCCGTTTCTCAGGAAAGGCAGCCACTTTCGTGCAATCGTCCCGTAAAAGACAAGTCCGCTGACGCCGCCGTCAAGTGCAGTCGAGGGTTCACAACGCACTTCGCTTTGAAGTACGGAGATATCGCCGCTTTTGATATACGGCGGATTTGATATGATTACATCGGGTGCGGGAAGTCCGTCGGGCATGCCTCCGAGTACATCGCAGCGAATCAAATGTACTCTGCCGTCGTCGCACAATGCGGCGTTTTTTTTGAGGAAACCGAATGCGCCGTCGAACAGCTCAAACAAATACACCTCCGTCTGCGGACACTCACACGCGACCGTTATGCCGATGCATCCCGTTCCCGCACAGAGGTCAAACACGGTTTTGTAACCGTTTTTTTTGATTTTTTCAATACAGAAATCAACAAGCTGTTCCGTTTCCGGGCGTGGAATCAGCACACCCTCACCGACAGAAAAGCTTCTGCCGAAGAAGCTTTGCTCTCCGATAATATACTGCAAAGGACGTCTGCACGCGCGTTCCGCAATCATATTGTCAAACCGAAGTGCTTCTGCTTCGGACACTTTTCTGTCGGGGGAAAGCAAAAATTCCGTACGGTCAATTCCTGCGGCGGTCAGGCAAAGCTGCAAAGAGTCAAATTCGGCGTCTTCAATCCCGTGCTTAACCAGTTCGGCTGTGCCTCTGTTATACATCTCCCTTACGGTGTTACTCAAGGGTGTCGTCCTCCGGATTATCCGTTATAACCGCCTTAACCGACGCTATTGCGACTTCAATCATATCGTCGGTAGGTTCTTTTGTCGTGATGCGCTGCATCCAAAGTCCGGGGGCGGAGAATATCTTTGTCAGAATATTGTCGTGCCTGCCGGCATATTTTATCAGCTCATAGCTTATGCCGGTGACAACGGGAAGGACAAGCAACAGCTTTACGAGTATCCATATTATCCTGTTTGACGAATCGGTAAGCGCGGGGAAGATCAATGACACGACGGAGGAAACTATTATGCTTGTTATAAGCACGATAAAGATAAAGCTTGTGCCGCATCTCGGATGAAAACGGCGACAGGTTCGCACGTTTTCAACGGTGAGGTCAAGTCCCTTTTCATAGCAGAAAATTGTCTTGTGTTCAGCGCCGTGATACATAAATACACGGCGAATTTCTTTCATCTGCGACACGGCAAACATATACACAATGATAATTACCGCACGCAGAAGTCCTTCAAAAAGCGCGTGGAGCTTCGCCAGAGAATCGGCAAAGCAATATTTGTCGATAATATCGACAAGGTATGTGGGCAGAAAAACGAACAGACCGACACCTATAACAACGGCGAAGACCGACGCGATACCGGAAAGCACCGCAAACATTTTCGGTCCCATGTGCTCGTTCAGCCATTTGTCGAGTTTACTCATTTTTTCGGGATCGGACTCGTCCTCAAGTTCGCCCGAAAGCTCCGCAGAACGCATGAGCGACTTGTAGCCGATTATCATTGATTCGATAAAATTCACAATGCCTCTGACAAACGGAAGACCGAGGAATTTTACTTTATCGCGTGCGTGCTTTATTTCGGTAAACTCAGTGATTATTTCGCCTTTTGTATTGCGAACCGAGAGCGCCGCACCCTTGGGGCCGTTCATCATAACACCCTCGATAAGCGCCTGACCGCCGACCGAGGTCTTGCGTATTTTTTCCTGTTTTGACTCTTTGTTTTTACTCATCAGTTATCCTTTCCGCCCGTAAGGTTAACGGCTGCTACGGGGAACGACACTATAACCGTAGTCCCCTCGCCCAAAGTGCTTACCACTTCGAGCTTTCCGTGATGCATCGACACGATCTCGTCACAGACGGCAAGCCCGATGCCCGAACCTTTTACGGATTTGTTTGCCTTGAAGAATTTTTCTTTAACATGCGGAAGATCTTCGGGAGATATTCCGCAGCCGGTGTCGGCAATGCTTATTTTAACGTCCTTCGCCGTTAAGGCTGCAACTATTACGATTCTGCCGCCCGGCTCCGTGTACTTAATTGCATTATCGATTATATTAACAAAAACCTGTTTGATTCTGTCGGGGTCACCCTGTGCGGGAGCAGGATAATCGGGAGCGCTGTAAAAAATATCAATGCCCTCGCGCCGCGCTCTGTCGCGCAGAACGTATACGGCGTCGTCAAGCTCGGCGAGAATGTCGATTTTTTGCAGGCGAAGTGACATGCGCCCGTTCTGCATACGCGAGAAGTCGAGCAGATCCTCCACAAGGGAATACAGCCGCTCCTCCTCGTTAAGAATAACCTTCAAGCCCTCATTGAGCGTTGGATCGTTTCCGCCGGCGTTGATGCTCAAAAGCGTTTCCGTCCACCCTTTTATTGCTGTAAGCGGTGTGCGAAGCTCATGCGATACGGTTGAAATGAAATCGTTTTTAAGCCGGTCGGTCTTGTATATCTCGTCCGTCATATAGTTAATGGACTCGGACAGCTCCGCAATTTCGTCATACCTGTTCGTGATATTGACTTTTTCGGTGTAGTTTCCCGACGCGATACGTCGTGCCGCATCGTTTATTTTTTTGACCGGACCCACGATGGAACGGACAAAAAACAACCCCGACAGCACAACGAGAGACAGCGCAAACAGACAGCACAGAGCCGCTGCAAGCGCAACCTGCGCCACCTGGCGATCAACATCGTGAAGTGAAATTATGTAGCGAACGGCACCGTTTGACGAGCCGTCGGTTTTCGGCATAAAGACGGTAAGTGCCATAATATGCTCGCCGTTATCCGTAAAGCCTTTTGCGGTTCCCATGCCGGCTGAGGATTTCAACGCAAGAGTGTAGTCCGCGTCGTCGCCGGGAATAGCATCGAAGCCCGTCGAAGTAGCCACAACAATACCGTTTTTGTCATAGACCCAAACCTCTGCGGTGTTTATATCGGAAAAATTCTCAACATATTCCTGTGCGCGCTGCACAAAAACATCCTCCGACGAGTCGATATATGCACCGAAATACTCCGCAACGGTGCTGCTCTGCCCCATCGAAAGGAGTCGGTTTTTGACGGTTTCATAATAAAAACCGCGAATCGACAGCGTAATGGCAGTCGCGATGCATGCAAGTATTAACGCGATAACAAGAAGTGTCGTAACCATCCAACGCGCTGTGATACCGCTTTTTATAAGTTGTTTTTTCTTGTCGGCTTTCATTATACAAGCCACTTATAGCCGACGCCCCATATAGTGGTGAGATGGCGCGGGGACGAGGGATCATCCTCCACCTTCATACGCAGACGTCTGATATTCACGTCAACGACCTTGTCATCGCCGTAGTACATATTACCCCAGACATGCTTTAATATCTCGCCTCTTTCGAGCGCGACATTGGGATGAGTGAAAAAATATTCCATTATCTGAAATTCGACCTGTGTAAGCTCGATTTGTTTTGAGTTTTTTGTCAGAGAACGACTGCGTAAATTAAGCACAAATTCACCGAGTTCTATCGTGTTGCCTTTTTCCCTGCTCTGCTCCCTGTATACACGGTTTACGGTAACGCGTCTGTAGACGGCATCGATACGCGCCATAAGCTCCGATGTCGAAAACGGCTTTGTCACATAGTCGTCCGCACCGACAAGAAGCCCCGTAACCTTATCCATTTCCTGCGTCCTTGCAGTGAGAATGATTATTCCGAGCGTGCTGCTCTTGCGGCGAAGCTGTTTGCAGACCTCCAAGCCGTCCACTATCGGCATCATTATGTCAAGGAGCGCAATATCAAAATTGCCGTTGTTTTCGTCATAAAGCTGCAATGCGCGCTCTCCGTTTTCGGCTTCAACAACTTCAAAGCCGTTTCGGGCAAGATTGATTACGATAAATTCACGAATTGATTTTTCGTCTTCCGCAACTAAAATTCTTTTCATTTTATCTCTCCGTTTTAATCGGTTGTATATCGGCTTCAACGGAGTCGGGCGTAATGCCGAGCTCCCGTCCCGCCTGTGTTATCACTGTATGTGTCTGAGCCTTATCGCGCTGCTTCTCCTCTGAGGTATCGGCGGCTGCGGAACCGTAATCCGTTGTAACGGCAGGAACGGACGAAACGGTAAACAAAAGCCTGTCTCCGATTACGTTTTCGACAGGGTAGGAGTAAAACAAAATGCTGCCCGAAGCTCTGTCGAAACGGATATATGCCGTGCTTCGGTATTTTGCAAGGTCAATGCGAATACCCAGTTCGTCGCAAATGTAAAACATGCCGACGCTTATAAGCTTCTCGCCGTTAAAATTGTAGTATTCCGTCGCAAAAACACTGCTGTCGGATCCTTCTTTCGGTGATAAGACCTCGCTTTTCTCATACAGCTCACAGCGAGGAACTTCAACGGAGCCGTCGCTGTTTATATCATCCGACAGTATATACGGCCGGCGCAAGGTCATTTCACCGAGCGGAACTCCGTTTTCGTCAACGGGACGAACGAATGCCGAACGCGAATAATCGTAAAATACAATTTCGGTCATGTATCTGCCGTCGGAAAGCTGTGCGTCGATATAGAATCTGTAGTTACCCGCGCGCATATCGTGCGAATAAGACACAAGGAATACTATTCTGCTGTCAAGCTGCACCTCGCTCAAAGGCACAAACCGCTCCGTGGCAATATCGTATTTAAGGCTTTTGAACTGTGCCGTCGGTTTTTCGGACGCAGGGTCGATTATCGTATACAACAGTTCATCCGCGCCGTCGAAATCGACATCTATAAAGTTAAAATCGGATATTCTGACCGACGCAAGGCTGACAAAATCTTTTTTGTCGCTGTTTTCCGTATCCGAATATCGGTATACCGTCAGCATTTTATCCTTTTGTCCGTCGGCAAACGCCCACGCAACAGCAATCTCCGCGACGGAGTCTCTGTCAAAATTACAGAAAGTGATGCTGTGCACATCGCTGCCGTTTCCCTTTACATCGGTAACGGAATTCCATTTTCTCTCCGTCTCGCTGTACTTCAGGAAATGCATGCGCACTTCGCCGGCTGTGTCCTTCGGCATATAAAAAACTATGGCTTCGTTCACGCCGTCGCCGTCGTAATCGTGAAGAACATACGCAGAGCGGTACTCACCCGCAACGGGGCGAACAAGGGATACCTCCGAGCCTACGGCACTCTCAAATGCCTTTTGGATTTCGGCGTTATCACCCGTAAGACGCGGCGCTTTAATAAGAGAATCGACGGAAAAAACGTTAAAAACGGAGCATCCGAACATCGGAACGGTCAAAACGACCGCAAGGATCGCCGCAGCGGCACGGATAAGCTTTTTCATTACGCCGACCTCCTTTTCGGTTTTCACACGGAGCTGCCGTGTACTATTTTACGGTTATAACGACCGTGTAATCGCCCCGTACCCAGCTGTCGGTAAGAGAACGAAGAATAACCTTCGCGGGAACGGTGTTTTCGCCCTTGTGCAGCTCAATTCCGTCGAGCACGGGAACGGCATAAGCCGATGACGAATTGATATTCATGACCGACGCCTCGGGACCGATTATCTGAACGGACTGAACCGTTTTCGTCGTTATTTCAGCCCCGTCGGGGAGCTTCGCATCGCCTGCCTCCACGGGAATTTCCATCCAGCGTTTCGCCATTGCGCTCATATCGACGGTAACGGTAAAGCTCTTTACACCGTCCTCAAAGTTGCACTGAATGTCACTTGCCGCAAACGTAAACGTATTAACGGTATTGTTGATTTCCTTGAAATCGATACTGCCTATCGAAAGGCCCTCGCTCTTGATGTGCTGAACATCGTTTGATGCAACGGTTATTTTCGCCTTATCGGGAGAAACAGTGTATGCAACGGGAGTATCGCGATAGCTTTTGGGGGCGTTTGTAAAGTTGACGATGGGCGTAACCTCCGTGGAATAAGTCAGGCTCATTATAACATATACCTTCGTGTCGTCGGCAACGGAAACATGTGAAAAATCCGCATTGCCCGATGAACCGACAGGCACAATTTCCGCTTCAAACGTTTCGGTTCCCGAAAGCTGTTTGTCGACCGTTGCAACGGCTTTGACCGACGTAATTCTGTTGATTTCGAGCGCGGGACCCTTCAGTTTTATTTTTTCAACGCTCAAAGACGGCTCATCTATGTTAAAGCCTTCCGCGACCGAGAAGTTCTCACCCCTGTTCACTTCCTCGACGAGGTCAAACTCTTTGGTCACGAGTTCGTCGAAATACACCGATATATATGTTTTTGAAAGATTTGTAATCACAACACCGTTCTCGTCGATGGAGTGCGAGATCGGGAGATTATATGTGCCGGCTGTCGAAACGGACGCAAGTGACGCCGTGAGATTTATTTTGTCCGCAACATCGGGATCGCTCAAAAGATAACTCTTTCCTCTCACGGTCACATCGACAAAATACTCCTGCTCACCGAATATCTGCAATCCGTTGTTTGCGGCGAGACTGCCGTCGACAGGCAGCTGCACTCGCACATTTTTTATTATTTTTTCGGTATCCTGCGTCTGAAACATTGACACACCGCACCAGCATATTATCGCAACGATAACCGAAAATATAAAAACACGTCTGTTGTCTTCGAGAAAACGGGTAAAAAATGAATCGGAGCCCTTGCCCGTTTTTTTATCTTCAGTCATTTCCGTTTTCCTCCTTTGCGTTTTCGCCGTCCGCCGCTTCACCGATTTGAATATCTTCCGCCGTTTCGGCATTGTCTGCCGTTTCCGCCGCGTCGGTGCCGGCGCTCCGATCAGCAACCGCAGCCTGTTCTGCAGGATGTTCTTCGGCGCTGCCCGC
>OMRJ01000093.1 GCA_900313475.1 uncultured Eubacteriales bacterium
CCGCAACGGGTCATGCTTACGGCGAGTTCGAGACGGTCAAGGAGCCGACATGTACGGACAAAGGCTCCAAGAAAAAGGTCTGCGCAAACTGCAATAACACGGTTTATGAGGACCTTCCCTCGCTCGGACACAATTGGGCGACCGAATGGACGGTCGATGTCCCTGTAACCTGCACCTCCGACGGCTCGAAGTCGCGTCACTGCCTGCGCTGTGACGCAAAAACAGATGTTCTTTCTCTGACTTCGTCCGGGCATGCGTTCGGTGAGTGGGTAACCGAAAAAGCAGCCGACTGCACAAATGACGGACTTGAAACAAGAAAGTGCGCAACATGCGGCGCTGTCGAGAAGAAGGTTCTTGAAAAGCTCGGTCACGACTACCCCGAATACACGGTCACAAAGGCGACAACGGTTCTCTGCGAGGGCGAGGAACGCGCCGAGTGCGCACGCTGCGGAAATGTTGACGTAAGAGTGATCCCCAAAATACAGATAGACACCGACAGCAATAAGAATTACGGTCTTGCTAACTTCACCGTTGTGAATGCGCAGACCAAAGAGCCTATCAAGGGTGCAAATCTGTTCATTTCAACGGAAAATGACGGCGAAAATACTTTTGTCACCGATGAAAACGGTAAGGTAGGCATTGTTCTCCCGATAGGCAGGCAGACTGTGTCGGCTTACGCGGACGGCTGCCTTACGCGAAACCTGAAAATCAACATCCAATCGGGAACAAACGAAATTCCTCTTATAGGCTTGAGCAGCAAAAAAACATATGATGTTGAAGTTAACCATCATCTCATGACCAAGGAGGAGATAGAGGAAGCCGGAATAGATACCGACGCTCCCGAAAACAATCATGTCTTCAAGTATGAGGTCACGTTTGAATTTGAGCCGGAGATCGATTGGCTGAGCATCTTCTATTACATGAACGGCAACGGCGATATTCTCGGCGGCGGATCGGGCGGTTCAGGCGGCGGTTCAGGCGGCTCGGGCGGCGGCTCGGGCTACGGCGGCGCATGGTACGGCGACGGCGGCGGCAAGGGACACTTCCGCGCGAAGAATGAGAAAACCGGAGAAGTGGTAAATGTCTATCCCGTGTCGGAGTATTTCTACCTGATTATCAGAGGCGAGGTCAGATGGCTCAAGGAGATGTTCGATGTCGAGATGCTCGTTGTAAACAACTCCGAAACCGATACGCTTGAAGATCTTTCCGCGGAACTGGAGCTTCCCGACGGACTGTCGCTTGCAACAATGAAGGGCGAGCAGCAGACTCTCAAAAAAGAGCTTGAAAACGTTGCGGAGGGCAAAACAACGTCCGCTCACTGGTATGTCCGCGGCGATAAAGCCGGCAGCTATGAAATAGCCGCAAGCCTTAAGGGCACAGTGATGCCCTTCGAGGAAGAAATAAACGACGTTTTCAAGGCGAAAAATGCTCTCCAGGTATGGGCGGGCAACGCACTGCACCTTGATTTCGAGGTTCCGAGCTCGGCTTATTACGCCAAGGATTACCCGATAAAAATTACCCTCACGAATGTATCCGATATCACGCTTTATAACGTAAGCCATTATATCACCGGAATCGAACAGAGTCGCGTTACCTATTACTCCGACGGCAAGGTCGAAAAAGAGATATACATGAAAAAGGACACGAACATAGGCGAATTTGTGACCGAATTTAATCCCGGCGATAAGATTGTTATTGAGCTTTCGGTAAACATCATGTTCCAATCCAAGCTCATGGAATACCGTCTCAATCAGCTTATAGGCAAGGTCGACCGGATCGAACAGCTGATAAAGGCGTTTAAAGCGATTAAAACGGGACTTGACATAGCCGACGGGCTTATTTCCGCGATCGGAAGCGCGTCCAAGGCGGTCGATTCGTTCATTAGCTCGGCTTCGGCAGAGCTTGCGGAAAAGGTTACGCTTGCAAGAGATTTGAAATCCGCGCTTGTCGACTTTGAAATGGCGTATTCCAAATTTGAAAACAAAACGGTCGATGCCGCCGTGAAGCTTACAAACTCCGCAGTCGGAGCGTCGCTTAAGGCGTTCACACAGGAGCCTGACGAATGGCTCAAAAAGACATCCGTCAAAGATATAAAGAAGCTGATAAGCGGAGTGAAAACTCTCGGCAACAGTCTTTCGGGACAGCCGTCAAAGGCGGAAATAAAGAAATTCAATGTGTTTGACAGCATCCGCACTTTGATTTCGGCTATTCCGATCGTGTTTACTCTCAAAAACGTGTTCCTTGTCGAAGATGAGGACAACACAACCTCGATTCCGTGGTCTTGCACCGTCACGCAGTCCGGACCCGAATACTTCGGCGTTGCAAATTTGAGCCGCCATTTGTCCAACATTCTTATTGCCGGCTCTTCCGATCTCATCAAGGGCATGCTTCCGTCATACATTTTCCTGATCCCCGGCGCAAACTCCGCGCTTTCGGCGGAGGATGCAAAGCGTGAGATAATCGCCGTTGAGAAGGAGATTACACGCTTTAAGGCGAGAAGTGCATCCGGTGATGTTACATACAAGGCGTATGTCGTCAGAAATACACAGACGCAGTCAATGATGCTGCGCAGTGTTTCCGCTCTTTCGGACGGTTTTATCCTTTCGTCCGACAACGACACGGCGAGATTTGAAAACGGAGTGCTCACTTTTACGGGTGACGGCATGATTGAAGTCACGCCCGCCGACCTCTCCGGCGGAACGCTTGTTGTCGAAGACAGCGATGGCAACAAATATGAGTACGAAATGACGGTCGTTGCGCAGCACGAGTGCACTCCCGACGAGCGAGAGGTCATTATCTCTCCCACTGCCGATAATGACGGCTTTGCGGTTGATTGCTGCTCCGTCTGCGGCGATGTGCTCAATGTCGAGCTGCTTTCCGCAAAAGAATGTACGCATTCGTACGGTGAGTGGGTTGAAGATATCGCAGCCGTTTGTAATGCGGAGGGCTTAAGACACCGTGACTGCACACTCTGCGGATATTCCGAGTCGGAGGTTACCGAGCCGACAGACAGGCATGTCCCCGGCGAGTGGATAATCGACAGGGAAGCTACCTGCACGGAGACGGGAGAAAAGCACACCGTTTGTTCGGTTTGCGGAACTGTCAGCGAAACGGCGGCAATTGAGAAAATCGCTCACACAATGACCGGTTGGGCGGTAAAGACCGCCGCGACATGTACGGCAGAGGGCGTAAGCGAACGCAGCTGCACAGAGTGCGGCTACGCGGAGACAAAGCCGATTGCGAAGACTGAACACACCTCCTCCGGTTGGATCGGAATCTCCGCTGCGACATGTACCGAGGACGGTGAACGCTGCATGAAGTGTACCGTCTGCGGTGCGGTGCTTAAAACCGAAGCCGTTCCCGCGCACGGTCATGCGGACGCGGACAAAAACGGTAAATGCGACAATTGCGGCGAGTCGCTTACTTCTTCCTGCAAACATATTTGCCACTCAAAGAATAAGCTTGCGCAGTTCTTCTGGAAAATGATACGGCTCATGTATAAGCTGTTCAAAAATCATGAATTCTGCGATTGCGGCGTAAGACACTGGTAAGGCAGACATCCCCGACTGGAAAAAGGAAATACAAAGCAAAGAAACAGCCCCGAGGTCATATTGTACTTCGGGGCTGTTTGCAATGAAATCCGCAAAAACTTCATTTTACGGGTATCGGAACTCCTGCGGAGGTCTTTATAAAATTTCAATATCGTTATGCTTATCGGTCGGCAAACCAAACTGCATCCGCTCAAGTTTTATACCGCGGAACGCCCGGTGCGCGTTCCCTACAGACGGAAACCTGTCTGCGTTACTTGTAGGGTCGGTGCACCTGCGCCGACCGCGACCGTAAACATACAGAAGATTACGAGACGTGTGTTCGACAGACGGACATTGCATGGATTGAAATTTACGTTGCGTATATATTCCGTCAATTTATGTTGTCCGTCGACCAAACGAACGGCTATTGCAAACGTTTTTTTCCGCGGAACGCCCGGTGCGCGTTCCCTACAAGAGGAAAGGCACGACACCTAACCGTCTGTTTCGGCAAAAAAAATAACGCCGCCTTGCCTGCGGCAGTTATTTTTTATTTACAAAAGCCGTTATCAGTCCTGTGTGGGAGCACCTACGGGGCAGGTGTCTGCACAAGCGCCGCAATCAATGCAAGCATCCTCGTCGATAACGTATTTGCCGTCGCCCTCGCTTATAGCTTCTACGGGGCAGCCTGCCGCGCATGCGCCGCAGGAGATGCATTCATCGGAAATTTTGTATGCCATTGTGAGATCCTCCTTCTCATGGTTTGAGATAATTGTAGCATATATTTTGAAAATTTCAATACCCGCGTCGAGATTTTTTTACGAAATCGGTAATTTTTGACAGAAATCTGCGGACTTTTATTATACATCAGTCAAGCATCACTACGCACACGGTGATATCGTCGCATCTGCCGCCGGGAGAAGCGTTGACGGCTTTTTCGAGGATGTATGAAGCAAGCTCTTTTTCGTCGGAGTTTTTCTTTTCATGAAACACGTTTTTGAAGAAATCGTAAGGGAGATATGACGCGCCGTCGGACATTATAATTACGGCGTCTCCTGCGGAAAGCCCGGTTTCGTTGCGTTCGAAACGAGCGTCTCCGATAATGCCGAGAGGCAGAGACGAGCGCTCGACGATTGCGGTGCGCCCCGAACGCCGTACGACCGAAAACGAACCGCCCGCTTTCATAAATTCCGCTCTGCCCGTGTTGAGATCGATGCGCAGAATGTCGAGAGTCGCCATGGTTTCATCGGCGGAATTGACCATCAGGGCGGCGTTGACCGCGTCGAATGCCGTGTCCTCGTTGAAGCCCGATTTCAGCAGCCGCGCCATGAGTGACGAGGTCATTACCGAATCGAGCGCCGCGCGGGAGCCTGTGCCCATACCGTCGCTCAATACACAGCAGAAATTCCCCTTGCTGTCACGAAACAGTTCACACGAATCGCCGCAGAGTGTTTCCCCGTCACTTTTTCGCTGAACCTTGCAGGCATGCGCATTCAGCTTCGTTTTTTCATAGAACGACAGCACCGTGCCGTCCTCCTTGTATTCATCCGCAACGGGCAGGGCAAAGTCGACTCCGAGCCGCTGAGACAGCTTTTCGAGCAGTGCGGCATATGAGCGCAGACGCGGAATTTTTGTACAGAACGCATCGGCGGACGCGCGCCCGAATTTGTCGAGACTTACCGACACGAACGAGCACGAAAAGCCCTCCTCCTCCAGAATGTCTCCCATAAGAGCGGTCAGACGCGCGTCGGTTGTGCCGCCGCCGGTTACGGAGAGAGAAGCGTCCTCAAGCAGACGCGCCGCACAGTTGAGCTGTGCCGCCGCCGCTTTTTTTACGCTCAATGCCTCGTTTTTCGCGACCAACCGCGCACGGTAACAGCACATTTCGCGGTTGAACGACGCGCAAAGCCCGTTCTTGTCAGAGCAGCAGACGCGCAGTCTTTCGGGAAGAATTTCGGGTGAGATATCTTTGCCCGACACGCACAGCGCAAGCGTTTCGCGAAAGGCGCGGTCGGTTATTCCGCCTGCGCCGTCCCAGCAGAATTTCATTTTTGAGCAACCGGAGCAGAGTGTGCTTTTGACATTATTGACTATGTAATCGGGTTCGGGAAGCTCGGCGCGTGACAGTAATTTGCACACCGCGTCAACCGAAAAGGCAATGTCTTTTATTCCCTTTGCGCTTTTTTTGACTCGAAAACCGAGCAGGCGGCGCAATTCGTCATCGTACCAGTCTCTGCTGAACGGCTTGAAAAATACCATGAGCCGATCGGTAAGCTTTTTCGGCAGTGCGGCAAAAACCGCGGCGGACAGCAGCATTTCAATTATCTTAACAAGCGCGGTGTCTGCGCTTCCGCGCAGAATGAGCGCAAGCGTCGAGCACACGGTGAAGCCGGCGGCACACGCAAATCTGCCGTAGGGTGAGCACACGCCGCAGATAAGTCCCGCCAGCGGATAAGCGATAAAATACATGTCCTCCCTGACGCCGAATGCAAGTCCGCACAGTATGCCTGCCACCGCTCCGGCGCTCTCTTTGCCGAGCAGCGCAAGCGTCATAATGAACACGCCGGCAAAAAAGTGCGCAACCGAAAAATTAAAAAAAACAAGACGGTCGAGCGCAAGCAGAAACAGCGCGGCAATCAGCATGACCGATACGGTATCGGCAGGGGAGGAGGTAACCGCGCTGAAAGAAGACGGCACTATTTCGGTCACTCTGTGGACAAAGCATGCAGCAGTGCCCGTGATAACAGCCTCGCAAAGCGTCATTAAAAACGCCGTCAGCTCGCCGTCCGTCGCCACCGCTGTGACCGAGCCGCACAAAAGCAGTGCCGCAAACGCGATGAGCGGATAAACAAGCCTTCTGTGCCGTTTTGAAATAAACTTCTCAAGTCCCACCCGGAACACGAACACCACGCACACTGCGCCGACATATTTCAGCGCCTGCATTGCCTCGCAGAATACGAGTGAGCCGAGTGCCGAGCCGATGCACGCCGAAAGGAGATATTCGGGCGGACAGCCCGCCGCAAACGCCGCGCCGAACGGAAACGAGCCGTCGCTTATTTCCACTCCCGACATGATAAATGCGACAGCGGCGGAAGCAAGCTGACGCAGCAGACGCAAAAAAAACCCGACAGTGTTTATTTTGGTCTTTCCTCCTGTTTTTTGAATCCTTTGCTTTACGCCCTCCACGGCAGCACACATCCTTTTCGGCGGCATTTCGCCGCTTTTTTATGCGCAAAAGAGCGAAACGAGCGCCGCTCCGCGCTTAGGCTGACGGGATTCGAACCCATGCCGCCCGTCAGTGCCCCTTTTCGGCACTTTTCGCCCTTTTCGTTTTGACTTGCGCCGGCAAGTCTGCACCTCAAAAAACGAAAATCGCTCAAAAACGGGCTGCTGTCGGTTACAAAGCGGTTTTGCCTGAGCTGATTTTTGTTCGGGCAAGGCAAAGCACGCAGCGAATACCTGACGCATTTGCAAGGGTTTTAACGCGGCATGGGCTAAATCCGACCTGTCAAAATCGACACGGGTTCAAATCCCGTCAGCCTACCGTATAAGTGTACCGCATTCGCAGTGAAAAATATGTCATAACGCGGGAGACAAAAATGTCGTTTAAAAAGACAATCGGAATCGGTCGCCGTGTTTCGTTTTTTTACATCCCGTTTCAGGGGATAGGAAAAAAAGATGAGGAACAGACAAACCGAGCAAAATCAAGGCTTCAGACTTGATTTTGCCTGCCCGAAGGCGCACAAAGGTACGTCGAGCGGCGAAGTTTGTCTGTAGTAAAACATAAAACGGACGTCCTCTTAATTACCGGAGCAGACTTATGCGATTATCGCAGTTTTTTGGATTTACAATCCCGTCAACAAATCATGCAAAAACATTGAACTTTACTTTTTTATACGGTCATCGCTTTTTTTACATCCACTTTTCGCTTATTTCATGTTTGCCGCCGGCGTTTCGTTCCGTCCGTTTCCGTTGACTGCGAGTTGTTGACATTTCTTATCGGAGCGTGTTATAATTATCAAATACAGTTTTCGGAGGAGAAACAGGCGTTTTTTTGACCCTCTTTTCCGTGAACGAGAAGAATCGGGAGGTTTTCGGAGTGATAAGATTTAACAATGACTATAACCGAGGCGCAATGCGCTGTGTGCTTGATGCGATAGAGAGCGCCGGGAGCGACAGCTTTGCCGGCTACGGCGAGGACGAGCGATGCGAACGGGCGCGTGAAACGATTCGCGGCGCGGTCGGCGTGCCCGATGCGGACGTCCACTTTTTTCCCGGAGCCACACAGGCGAATTTTGTTGTCATTTCGTCGATGCTGACATCTGTTCAGAGTGTGATTTCCGCCGACACGGGGCATATAAACTGCCACGAAGCGGCGTCCGTAGAAAACACCGGACACAAAATAATCGAGCTGCCGAACGTTGACGGAAAGCTGACCGCAGCGCAGATAAGAGCTTGCGCAGCCGAATATTACCTCGGCGGAGAGCCGGAATATCTCACCGAGCCGAAGGCGGTGTATATTTCGTTCCCCACAGAAAGCGGAACGCTCTATTCTCTGCGTGAATTACGTGAAATATCGGAGGTCTGCCGCGAATTCGGCATGTATCTTTTCGTGGACGGCGCGCGCATGGGCTACGGCTTGGGCGCGGAGCGCAACGACATAGCCCTTGCGGATTTTGCGAAGTATTCGGATGTTTTTTACATCGGCGGCACGAAGTGCGGCGCACTTTTCGGCGAGGCGCTCGTCATTGTTTCAAATTCCCTCAAGCGCCGTTTTAAGGCGCATATGAAGCA
This sequence comes from uncultured Eubacteriales bacterium, assembly GCA_900313475.1. Lineage (GTDB taxonomy): Bacteria > Bacillota > Clostridia > Oscillospirales > Acutalibacteraceae > RUG806. The sequence continues at coordinate 8,322 of OMRJ01000093.1, forward strand.
GAGCGGCGCTGTGCTCGCAAAGGGTTTTTTGCTCGGAATACAGTTTTCGGCATTACTCGAAAGCGGTGAATATTTCACATTATGCCGCCGTGCGGACGAGCAGGCGATGCTCATAAAAAATGCATTTGAGAAAAAAGGCATTAAGATGCGCTCGCAAAGCTATACAAATCAGCAATTTGCGATACTGTCCGACGCGCAGAAGGCGACGCTTGCGAGGGACTTTATCTTTGAAGAAAGCGGAACCTGCGACGGAGGCACGGTCGTGCGCTTCTGCACAAGCTGGGCAACGTCGGACGATGAGGTAAAAGCGCTCGTCGACGCTGTCGGCAGGCTGTAATAAAACAGAAAACAAAGGAACAGGCGGCTGTAAGAACTCGGTTTTGTTACAGCCCGTTTTTCGTATGACGGGCAATTCAATGCTTTTCGGGGCTGAATTATACGGCTGAAAAGCTTTTCCGCTTTAACAGATGTGCGGGTTTTTGGCAATTGAAAAATGCGGAGCGGTATGTTACAATGATACGGAATGGGGCGGTGACGCCGCGTCCGCGGACGGCGCGTGTGTTTTTTGCATGCGAGCGGCGGCTGCGCGCGGAAAAGTCGGACGCTCGAAAAAATAATTCCGAAAGGTTATGAACCGATGAGAAAGGAAAAAGTTAAGTCGTTCACCGACAAAATATGGTACGGCACGGGCGCCGTCGGGCTTGATTTGAGCTACGGAATGTTTTACGGCAAATTGAACCGTTATCTCACCGATGTGCTCAACCTCGGCCCCGGCTTTCTGACCGTCCTGACGGCAATCGCGCGAATTTGGGACGGAATCAACGACCCGATGATGGGCAGCATCGTTGACAGCTCCTCGTCAAAGCACGGCAAATACAGGCCGTGGGTCGTTCGCGGCGCGGTGCTGAACGCGGCAGTGCTGTTTTTGCTGTTTTTCAACCCCGGCTTTAACACCTCGTCACACGGCGTCGGCATTTACATTTATATTGCCGTTATGTACGTTTTGTGGGGCATGACAAACACAATGGCGGACATTCCTTACTGGAGCATGGTGCCGTCGTTCACCACCGACCCGAAAGAGCGCAGCATTATTGCGACGGTCGCGCGGACGTTTTCGGGACTCGGTCAGGGCATTGTCGAAATAGGCGCTCCAATCCTCCTGAACCGCTTCGGCGTGCTCATCGGCGAAAACAACTACCGCTGGACGCAGAAGGGCTACACCGTCTGCGTGCTCATCTGCTCGCTTGCGCTCATCTTTTTCGCGCTGCTCTCAATGAGCAAGGTAAAAGAGACGGTGCAGATAAAACCGAAGGAAAAGTTTTCGTTCGGTCAGATTTTTAACGTCATAAAGACAAACGATCAGCTGCGCGTTTTTATGCTTTTTGCCATGCTTTCAAACGCCGGCTTCTACACAACGTCCGGTGTTAAGGACTATTTCTTCGGCATTGTTCTCGAAAACTCAAAGGCGCAGAGCCTTTTCAACACGTTCGGTGCCGTCGGCTCGATAGCCGGACTTGCAGTCATACCCGTTATGATGAAATTCACCACACGCCGCCGAACATATCAGTTTTCGCTTTTGCTTGCGCTTGCCGGTTACATAGGCATGTTCTTTGCCGGACAGCTTTTTGCGAGCACGATGCTTTTGAACGTCTTTTTCCTCCTTACGCAGATAGGCACGGCGTCGATGTTCGTGTCGCAGACGGTTTTCCTCTCCGATATCGTCGATTACGGCGAGGTTAAAACCGGTGAGAGAAAAGAGTCCGTCACGTTCTCGATGAAGGGCTTTTTGCAGAAAATGGCATACACGCTCCAAACGGTGATACTGTTCTCCGTGCTCGGCGCGGTCGGCTACAAAAAGTGCGTTCCCAATGAAAACGGTGTGATAATTTATCCCGCAAAGGTGAAAAATGCCGTCGCAGCCGTTATGTATGTCATTCCGCCGCTGTTCTTTATTCTGTCGATAATAGTATTTTCCACACGTTTTAAGCTGCACGGAGATTACATGGACGATATTACGGCAAACGTGACCGAAGCGAGAGAGAAACGCATGAGTGAGAGCAGCGATGCCGCGCAGTGAAAGCCCGCAGCTCTGCCCGGATTTTATAAAAATTCAATACCGTTATGTTTATCGGTCGGCAAGCCGAAAGGCATTTTCACACGTTTTCTGCCGCGGAACACCCGGTGCGCGTTCCCTGCAAGACGAAACCTGTTCGCCTGATACCGAAGAAAAACGGTTGCTTTATTTAGAAAAGTATGGTACACTGATAATGATTCTGCAAAAAAGAACAAGGAGTATGATAAATGGATCCCATTAACGTTGAATTTTCCGACAGCGGCAGAAAAAGAAAAGGCGGAGCCGTTCTCATTCCGCCGGAAAAAGCGGCGCTCAAGACGGTGATAAGCATCGTTATTGCGCTTCTTACGGCAGTCATTGCATATTATTTTATGCTTCCGCCGATGAATCTCGGCTCATATGAGTTTTATCTTTACTGGGCAGTGGTGCTCGGCTCGTATGTCGCGGCAACCTTTGTTACGTCCGCCGCGTTTGCGAAGCCCGAATACGTTCCCTATGTTCGCCGCAGAAGCATTATTCCGATAGCGCTTGCTGTTGTGCTCGCGCTTATTCTCGGCGTGGGATATCTCGCGTCAAGCCCGTTTTTCAGGGCAAAGAGCTATTCGAAGATTCTCTCGATTGACAATTCCGAGTTTTCGAGCGCGGTGTCGCTCATAGATTCGATGAGCGACTTCAACAACGTTGCGCTTATCGACAAGGAGGCAGCCGAAGCGCTTGCCGACAAGACACTCGGCGATTTTGCCTCTCTCGACCTCGAAAGCCAGTTTGAGCTTCTCACGGAGGACTCGACGCAGATAAACTTCCGCGGCAGTCCCTACAGAGTGTATCCGCTGAAATACGGCGATCTGTTCAAGTGGTTTTTCAATTCCGTAACGGGCGGCAGGTATGACGGCATCCCCGGGTACGTCCGCGTGAACATGAACACGCAGGCGGCGGAGCTTATCACGGATTATGACATCAAATACTCCACCGCGGAGCATTTCAACGAATATCTCGAGCGTCATCTCCGCTTCAAATACCCCACCTACATTTTCGGCGAGATGAGCTTTGAGATTGACGAGAGCGGCAAGCCCTACTGGGTCGTTGAGCACATCAAAAAGACTATAGGTCTTGTGGGCGGCGACGATGTTGCGGGTATCATTCTCGTTGACGCCGTTTCGGGCGAATCGAAGTATTACACCGCGGAGCAGATGAGCGCTGCCGACAGTGAGATCGCGTGGATAGATCAGGCGTACGACTCCGATTTGCTTGTTAATCAGTACAACTACTTCGGCAAATACAACGGCGGCTTCTGGAACTCGATAATCGGTCAGTCCGGCGTTAAAAAGGCTTCGGTCGGATATTCGTTCCTCGCGATTGAAGATGACGTTTACCTTTACACCGGAGTTACGTCCGTCACCTCCGACGACTCAATTCTCGGCTTCTTCCTCATAAATCAGAGAACGAAAGAGGCTAAATTCTACAACACCACGGGCGCGACCGAATCGGCGGCACAGCTCTCCGCGCAGGGCAAGGTGTCCGACAAGCAGTGGAAGGCATCGTTCCCGATACTCCTTAATATCGACGGTCAGGCGACGTATTTCATGTCGCTCAAGGACGCATCGAACATCGTTAAGTCGTATGCGATGGTTAATGTTCAGCAGTATAACGTCGTTGCCATTCCCGACAACGAGAGCGTGGATTTACGCAGCTGTCTTGAAAAATACATTGAGGATCTCGGCGCGTTAAGCCCTGCCGTTATCGTGAACTTTAATTTTGACGGCTCCGGCATTGCCGACAGCGACACACCCGCACCCGACGACGGCACGAAGAAGATAACCGGCACGATAACCGATATCCGCAGTGCGGTCATCGGCGGCAACACCTACTATTATTTCGAGCTTGACAACTCCGACTTGTATTACTATGTTGCGGCAAGCCTGTCAAACCGTGCGGCGCTGTTCAATGTCGGCGACCGCGTAACGGTTGAGACTTCGGCGACATATACGGACGGTCTTGCAGCCGCAAAAACGGTCGACGCGGCGTCTCCGCAGACGGAAGCGCCCTCGCAGGCTCCCGCCGAAGAACAGACGGAAGCATAAACACAAAAAATAAAAGAACCTCCCGTTACTGCAACCGTTTCCTGCGGTCGGCAGCGGGAGGTATTTTTTTTGTTCTACTGTTCAGGCTGCGGCATTTCGACCGTTTCGGCGGCTCCGTCCTCATACCAAATCGTCTCCATGCCCTCGCCGGAGTTGAAATATCCGAGCGTGGTTATGTAAAGTCTGCCGTCCTCCTGAATTACGGCGCGTCCGCCCGAACCGTCGGAGTCCGTGTACGCATACATCGCATCCCATTCCGGCTCGTATTTGAGACAGCCTTTGTCCACGACGCTGCCCGAGAGGTAAAGCGTCCACCTGCCGTCGCCGTCTATTTTGAGGCTGTCATATTCATTGTCGGCTTCCGCAAGCCAGAAGCCCTCAAATGCTTTCATGTCGTCGGCGGACACATTGCCCGATTGATCCGCTGCCGTGCCGGTTTCTTCGTTTTCGGCGGTAATTTCCGAATCGGGAGCGTCCGTGACATCGTCATAATCCTCCGAACCGCCGCAGGATGCCATGCAAAGGCACATCGCAAGAGCGACAGCCGCCGCAAAAATTCCGAATACTTTTTTCATTGTTTTTCTCTCCTGTTTCAATCTGCGTGAGCATATTTTATCAGAAAAAAGCAGCAAAAGCAAGACGGGATTGTTTTTTTTCGCCGGACGGAAGCTTTTCCTGCGGACGGTAAGCTGCGCCCGACGCGGCTGAACGAATGTAAATGTTTTCACGCCGACTCGCCGGTGCTGCCGGTTTTTTGCATGACACCGGCGAAGCCGCCTTTTTTTGATTAAACGAATGTGCAGAATGACCGATTTGACGGTTAGCAAAAGCTAACTATTTGTACTACACGCCGAAATCGGTTGTTTTCGTGAAAAAAACGCAAAAAGCTATTGACTTTTTACTTTGATGTGATTATTATAATAGTCGGTTAGCGAGGGCTAACCATATTAAACACGCTTTGGTTAGCAATTGCTAATCATATGAACAAACAAGAGGTAAAAAGCTATGATGCCGTTAAGCTTGGCAGACGAAAATCAGGAAAACATCATAAAAAAAATAGGCGGCAGCGCCGAAGTGAAAAAGCACCTCGAAAATCTCGGATTCGTCGTCGGCGGAAAGGTGAGAGTCATAAACCGTCTCGGCGGCAATGTTATCGTCAGTGTAAAAGAGGCAAGAGTGGCGATAAGCGAAGAAATGGCAATAAAGATAATGGTCTGACGGTTTACTCGGTGATTCGGAAACCGTAATTATGTCGGCACAGACGCAAGACACAAGCCGACGGAAAATGCAAACAAAAAAAGCGAAGAAGAAAGATAAACGGCACTTCGGAGATTCAGTGTGTGCCGTGCAGGAAAAGAAAACGCATTCGAAAAAGCTTCCGTGTGCGTAAAATAAATTTTTCGGGAGGTCAGGCGTATGAAAACGCTCAGGCAGGCAAAAATCGGTGACACCGTAAGGGTCGTCAAGCTTCACGGTGAGGGTGCGGTAAAGCGACGCATCATGGACATGGGCATTACAAAAGGCGTGGAGGTACACGTCCGCAAGGTTGCTCCGCTCGGAGATCCGATAGAGGTAACGGTGCGCGGTTATGAGCTTTCGCTTCGCAAGGCGGATGCGGAAATGATTGAAGTGGAATAATCGTACCAAAGAAAGGACATACGGCAATGGATAACATCAGAATAGCCCTTGCGGGCAACCCGAACTGCGGCAAAACGACGCTGTTTAACGCACTGACAGGCTCAAACCAGTTTGTAGGCAACTGGCCCGGAGTAACCGTTGAAAAAAAGGAAGGCAAGCTGAAAAAGCACGACGGCGTGATAATTACGGACCTGCCCGGAATTTATTCTCTTTCGCCCTATACTCTTGAAGAAGTTGTGGCGAGAAACTATCTTATAGGCGAGCGTCCCGACGCGATACTCAACATAATCGACGGCACGAATCTTGAGAGAAACCTCTATCTTACCACACAGCTTACGGAGCTTGGAATCCCCGTTGTTATCGCCATCAATATGATGGACGTCGTCAAAAAGAACGGCGACAGGATAAACACGGCGGAGCTTTCACGTCAGCTCGGCTGCAGGATAGTCGAGATATCCGCACTTAAGGGAACCGGCATTACCGAGGCTGCCGAAGCGGCAATCGACGCGGCAAGGAACGGCAAAACGGTGCCTATGCACACCTTCTCCGGCTCGGTCGAGCATGCGCTCGCACACATCGAGGAGGTGACGGTACACTCCCTCCCCGAAGAACAGCAGAGATGGTACGCGATAAAGATTTTCGAGCGCGACGACAAGGTGCTTTCAAGCCTTAAGCTCGACAAAGCGGTGCTTGATCACGTTGAAAAAGACATCAAAGCCGTTGAGGATGAAATGGACGACGACTCCGAATCCGTCATCACCAACGAGAGATACATTTACATAGGCTCGATAATCAAAGCCTGTTACAAGAAAAAGGCGGCGGGACAGCTCACCACCTCCGATAAGATAGATAAGATAGTTACAAACCGCTGGCTCGGACTTCCGATATTCGCGGTTATCATGTTCCTTGTCTATTACATTTCAATGGTAACGGTCGGCGCGGCGTCCACCGACTGGATGAACGACGGCGTGTTCGGCGACGGCTGGCATTTCCTCGGAATCGGCACAAAGGCGTACACTGCGGATGCGGACGATTTCACAGCGGCAAGTCAGGCTGTTCGGGCGTATCTGCCCGACGTTGACTTTGAAGCGGAGGATTTCGACGGCGCAAAAGCGCTTGAAGAAATGAAAGCCTTTACCACCGACAAAAAGACCGCGACGGTCGACGTTGAAGACGAGGAAACACTTGCGGTCAACACCATGACGGCTTATTATTCCGAGATTCCCGAAAACCTGACGAAAGAACAGAAGTCTGAAACGGTCGGAATGACATATCTCGACGCGGTAAAGTTCTTTGAGACAAAGTTCGCCGCAGACGCGGAAACCGCATTTGCGGAGCCTGACCCTGCCGACTACGGCGTGTGGGTTCCCGGTATTCCGGTGCTTGTAGGCAGCGGACTTGAAAAGGCGGGCGCAGCCGACTGGCTCGCGGGGCTTATCAATGACGGTATCGTTGCAGGCGTCGGCGCGGTTCTCGGCTTCGTTCCCCAGATGCTCGTTCTGTTCCTCCTCCTTGCATTCCTCGAAGCGTGCGGCTATATGGCGCGTATCGCATTCGTGCTCGACAGAATCTTCCGTAAATTCGGTCTTTCCGGTAAATCGTTCATTCCGATGCTCATCGGCACGGGCTGCGGCATTCCCGGAATCATGGCATCGCGTACCATTGAAAACGAGCGCGACCGCCGTATGACCATCATGACCACAACCTTCATTCCCTGCGGAGCAAAGGTTCCGTTCATCGCGATGATCGCGGGCGCAATCTTCGGCGGTTCGGCGTGGGTTGCGACAAGCGCATACTTCATCGGCATGGCTGCAATCGTCGTTTCGGGTATTATGCTTAAAAAG
>OMRJ01000180.1 GCA_900313475.1 uncultured Eubacteriales bacterium
CTCGGCTATCCATTCGGGAAGAAAAGAATAAATACTGTCGGGGCGTGTATGATCAAGTCCCCAGTTTGCATATTCTCCCCAAACAATATAGCCCTCTTTATCGCAGTGATACAGGAATCTTTCTTCAAAAACCTTCTGATGAAGTCTTGCGCCGTTAAAGCCGCAAGCCATCGAAAGCTTTATATCTTTATGGAGCGCTTCGTCGGACGGGGCCGTATAGATACCGTCGGGATAGAAGCCCTGGTCGAGAATGAGTCGCTGAAAAACGGATTTGCCGTTCAGCATAAATTTATAGCCGTCCATCCAAACGTTTCTCAAGCCGAAATATGTTTTAACTTCATCCGAGCCGAATGTAATCTTTACATCGTAAAGTCTTCCCTTCCCCACTTCCCAAAGATGCTTCTCGGCAAGCTTTATTTCACACTCGAAAACGCCCGACGCGGAGTCAATATGAGCACTGCCCATTTCGGCTCCCTCAAAAGAAGCCGCGATGTCAAGGTCGGCACATCCGCAGAGCTTACCGGTGACGGCAACGGTACCGTTTCTGTAATCAGGGAAGAACTTAAACGATTCAACATGTTCACACGGAGTAAATTCAAGCCATACCGTCTGCCAAATTCCCGTTGTGCGTGTGTAGTCGCACCCGTGAGAATAGTATTCTTCGCTCTGCTTGCCGCGCGGAACAAGCGGACAGCGTGTGTCGTCTTCACAGTAAACGGCAACGGTATTTTCACCGACCTTGATAAACTTCGAAATGTCAAACGAAAACGATACGTACCCGCCCGTATGTTCTCCGACACGCTCTTCATTTATATACACGACCGTGCGGTAATCGGCTGCACCGATGTGGAAAACAACGCGCCCCGAAGCCTGATTCTCGCTAAGCGAAAATTTCCTTTTATACCATACGCCGTAAATAAAATCTTTATGTCCTATGCCTGAAAGCTCGGATTCGACACAGAACGGAACCGTAATTTTGCGATCAAATGCGCTGTCGTTTTTATATATTTCACGCTGCTCGCCGCTTCTGCCGTTATCAAAGCAAAAATTCCACTCTCCGTTGAGATTCATCCAATTTTTTCTTTCAAATTGCGGTTTCGGGTGTTCCTGTCTCGGAATACTCATATTTCAGTACCTCGTTTTCTGATTTTTGATTTTCTGTATTTATCAATAAAACGTCGCGACCTGCTCCTCCGGCGCTTCGGCGGGAACAAGCTCTTTGACATTAAATACGGGTCCTATTTTGCCGTAAAGGCGGGAAAATCTTACTTCAACAGCGGCGGTAACGTTATACCAGGCTCCGTTTTCGACTTTCAAACCGTCGGCAAGCTTTGAAACAAGTCCGCAGTACGTAATATCGGCTGCACAGCATGTCATAATATGTCTGCCGATAACACAGGTACGCGCGGGGAATTTACTGTCGGTTGCGGCAAGCCCCTTGAATTTGACGGTCTTGCCCTTGTATTTTTTCATTTCCTCGGTTATATCTCTGTAGAACAGAGCAAAATCACGGTCGGCAATTTCAATAACCGAAGCATTGACATCAAACGGCAACGGATCTTCTGTCTCGTCCGGAGTCACTTTGCCGTCGACGGATTCGTAAATTATATCGCTTCTTCTCGTTATCGCCCGAACGACCTTGTGAAGCTGCATCGTATCAAACCCGTCGGGAACGCGATTGAACACACAAACGTCACAGTCTTTCAGTTTATCAACGACAAGGCTGCGCATGTTTGCGTTATAGCTTAAAAATGTGCCTGTATCAAAGAAAAGCATGTTCTGATACGGTATCCAACCGTCGGGCATGCTGTCATAAAAGCTTTGCAGCATCCACATTCCGTTGTATTCAACCATTACGCGCACTGCTCCGCTTTCGGACTGCCATTTTGCAAGGTTATCCTCCGTCAGGTCCTCCTCACCGTCAAGCACTTTGATCGTTACGTTGTGTCCCGAAAAGCGCGATTCGTCAAATTCCTCCTCGCCCTCCTCGCAAACAAGAAGCAGAGTTTTTTCGCCCGAATTAAAGCGCTCGTCTTCAAGCGTATCCTGAATGAACATGGTTTTTCCGCTTTCGAGAAAGCCTGTAAACAAATATACGGGAGTTTCCATTTTCACCGCTCCTTATGCGCCGAATGCCTTTGTTATATTTTCTTCGTTGAGCTTTGAGCCTATTACGCAAAGTCTGCCCGTAATGCCGGCGCTTCCCGTTCTGACATCTGTTTCACCGGGAATGTAGTCAAAATGAATCCAACCTCCGTCGGTGTCTTCAACAATTCCCTTTGCTCTCAAAATAACGCCGAATTTCTTTTCGTCACAAAGCCCGTCGAGAATTTCTTCAAGCTCTTCCTTGGTGTATTTTTTCGTTGTCTCCGTGCCCCAGCTTACGAAAACTTCGTCGGCATGGTGGTGATGGTGATGACCGTCACGGTCATGGCATCCGCATGTGCAGCCGTCGCCGTGATCGTGGTGATGCTCGTGCTCATCCTCGTCATCATCGTGATGATGGTGACAGTGTTCGTGTTCGTGATCGTCTTCGTCATCATCGTCATGATGTCCGTGGCAATGCCCGTGCTCATCTTCGTCGTCTTCGTCATGATGTCCGTGGCAGTGCCCGTGCCCGTCTTCATCGTCGTCATCGTCATGTTCATGCTCGAGATGCTCAATAGCCGCCTCAAGAGTATCTTTTCTCTCTATAGCGTCAAGAAGTGTCTCTCCGTCAAGCTTCTCAATCGGGGTCGTAACAATAACGGCATTGGGATTTTTCTCTTTTACAAGCTCCACTGCCGCCTTCAGCTTTTCGGGAGACACAACGTCGGCATGGCTCATTATAACCGTGCCGGCATGCTCCACCTGATCATTAAAGAACTCACCGAAATTCTTCATGTACATCTTGCATTTTCCGGCGTCAACAACGGTCGTAAACGCATTGAGCACAATGTCTTCACTGCCGATATTTTGAACCGCTCTGATAACGTCCGACAATTTGCCGACACCCGACGGCTCAATTATAATTCTGTCGGGAGAAAACTGCGCAAGCACTTTTTTAAGCGCCTCGCCGAAGTCGCCGACAAGACTGCAGCAAATACAGCCTGAATTCATCTCTGTTATTTCAACACCCGAATCCTTAAGAAAGCCTCCGTCTATTCCTATTTCGCCGAATTCGTTTTCGATAAGGACAAGTTTCTCGCCCTTATAGCTGTCTGAGATCAGCTTTTTTATGAGTGTGGTCTTGCCTGCGCCCAAAAATCCCGAAAAAATATCAATTTTTGTCATAACGCAATACTTCTTCCTTTTTGCATATTTTAACGAATATATTTTAACACAAAATAATAATATTACAAGACCGATTTTTTAAAAAACACAGTGCTTTTTCGAGTTAAATGTGGTAAACTGTATTCCGTTCGGAGGAAAAACTGAATGAAAAAAGAAAAAAACAAATCAAGGTACATCTTCCTTACGTTCACGGTGTTGACGGCAATACTGATTTTTTTTATGTCAGCCCAGAACGGAACGAAATCGGCGGACACAAGCGGACTGCTCATAGAACGTCTTTTCGGGGGACTTTTCAGAAAGCTCGGAATAAATCTGTCCGACATTAAAATTTTTGCGGCAGTAGATCATATAATAAGAAAACTCGCTCACTTCGGCGAATACGCCCTTCTCGGATTTAACCTGTCGGGTTTTCTGTCCACATTTGACAAGCCGAAATACTTTACACCTGCAGCTGCAGCGGCAAGCGGTTTTCTTTACGCGTGTTCGGACGAATTTCACCAATACTTTGTCCCCGCACGAAGCGCCCGATTCACCGATGTGCTTATCGACTTTTCGGGCGTCCTTACGGGGACCGTATTCTTTATTGTATTGTTTGCCGTTATAAAAACCGTAAAGAACAAACGAACAACAGAAAAAAATCAGGTATAAAGCTTTGCCAGTCCGCCCTCGCTCGTCTCTTTGTAACGGCATGAAAGGTCTTTTCCGGTTTCATACATCGTTTTAACCACAAGATCAAAGGATATTTTGCGTGAATCGGCAAGGAAATTTGCAAGGTTCACCGCATTTATCGCGCGCATGGCTGCGACGGCATTACGCTCAATACACGGAATCTGAACAAGTCCTTTAACGGGATC
>OMRJ01000181.1 GCA_900313475.1 uncultured Eubacteriales bacterium
TACGCATTTTCCGTTTCCGATGGCAGTTTTTTCGGCCGCCCGGCCTTTTTTCTTCTCGGTGCAACCTTTTCTTTCATCACACTCTTAACGTATACCGTATCTCTGTACCGTTTGGTAACAAGACCGTACCGCAGCAGCTGTTCATATGCCGTTTCAATGAGTTCGTTGCCCTCGTTATTGCCCATTCCGAAGCATGAATCAACGGCGCTTAAAGGCAGAGTGAGCAGCAGACCCGAAGCAAATTCAAAGGGCGCATGAGCAATGCAGCCGTTTGTCTCACGAACGTTGGCGGACGAAGCAACGAATCCGTTCGGTGCGATTGCAATCTGCAAAATATTTCTGACATAATCCGAAAGCTCGTCCACCTCCGCACGTGTAAGCTGTTCGCCTTTTATATCGCGGAATCTGACCGTAAGACCGAGGTTTGCGACGGCACCGAGAAAAAACAGCGCGTTTTCTTTGGAAAATTTTCCGAACGTCAGTATTGAACCGGGGCGCGGAATCGCGGTTACAGGCTCCGAGAAAACAACACCGTCTTCATTGCAGCGAGTTTTTGCCGACATAGCGTCAAGAAACCTGACTGCTTCAAAAAAGTCCTCATCAAGCTTCATTCCGACAATTTTCTGTGTAATGTCACCGTAAAGCGCCGCGGCGGTCAGCTTGATAATATCCGTGCGCATTTGCTTCATCTCCCGGGTTTTTCTTTTTCTTGAGCGGAAAAGTATTCCGCGTTCAAAAGTAATTTTAGCTCAAAACGGTTAAAAAGTAAAGAACTTTATCTCGGTATTGATTTTTTGTCTCGAAACCTGTATTATATACTAAATAAGTTTGCGGAGGTTAAAACAATGCCCGATATTAAAAAAGAACTGAGAAAGAATCATCTTTGCCCCGTTTGTCTTGTAAAAAAGCTTGCCGCATCACGCAATGTGCGCACCGACGGTATCGACAGATTCTCAAACGGCACGGCGCTCACTCCTCCGATGGGGTGGGCAAGCTGGAACACTTTCAGAAACAGGATAGACGAAAACCTGATTGTCGAAATTGCCGATGCTCTTGTAAAGACAGGACTTGCGGAATGCGGATATGAATATGTCAACATTGACGACTGCTGGATGGCAAGCGTCCGCGATGAAAACGGACGCCTCAAAGCCGATCCCGCTGCTTTTCCGTCGGGCATACCGGCACTTGCGGAAAAAATAAACTCCAAAGGGCTTAAACTCGGTATTTACAATTCAAACGGAACGCTGACCTGTGAAGATCTCCCCGGCACGCTCTATCACGAGCGCACCGACGCCGAGACATTTGCCGAATGGGGAATTGAGTATTTTAAATATGATTTTTGTCATAACGAAGCAATTCCGACATCAGCCCCCGAAATCACGAAGCTGATGTTTGCCGTTCCGGGAGAAAACGACAGTATTTTTATACCTGCCTCCGATGCGGAGCTTCGCGGCAATGCAGCAATTCTCACCGATAAAAAGCTTCCGGAACCTCACGAGTTTATAACGGGACTTGACTTTAACGCAGGCACGGCTGTTTTCTGTAACGTTGATATTCCGGAGGACGGTGAATATAATCTTACTCTCGGCATTCGCAAATTCGGATTGGTAAAAAAATACGCCGAAATCAAAGTCAACGGTACCGATATCTATCCCGTTACCGTCCCTGCCACAAAAGGATTTACTCGCGACGGCAGAGCATATGTCGGGCTTGTTCGCCTGAAGAAAGGAATTAACAGCATTATTATAACCAATCCCGTTGCGTCGCGCATCGATTCTGCGGCAAAGCAATACCGCAAAATGGGTGAGGAGCTTAAGCGTGCAACCGCTCTTGTTGCCGAAAAGACGGGCAGACCCGAAAAGCCTATCTGTTATTCGATATGCGAATGGGGACTTAACAGCCCTTGGAAATGGGGTGCGACGGCGGGTAACCTTTGGAGAACCACTCCCGACATTAAACCGTTCTGGGCTTCAATTGTGGGTATTTACGAGGTTAATGTGCGCAGATATGCCGCTGCGGGTCCGGGAA
>OMRJ01000238.1 GCA_900313475.1 uncultured Eubacteriales bacterium
GCTGCCGTATATCGCCTCTCTCGGCGTTACCTGTATATATCTGAATCCCATAAACGAATCGCACTCAAACCACCGCTACGACACCGCCGACTATATGCGCCCCGATCCGCTGCTCGGCACTGACGGAGATTTCAAAAAACTGTGCGATTCGGCTCACTCGCTCGGCATAAAAATACTTATCGACGGTGTGTACAGCCACACCGGAGCGGACAGCGTCTATTTCAACAAATACGGGCGCTACGGCAAGGGCGGCGCATACAACGACGAAAAATCGCCGTTCCGCGCGTGGTATTCTTTCGGAAAAAACCGCGACGACTACAAGGGATGGTGGAATTTCAATACCCTGCCCGAGGTAAAAAAAACAAACCCCGACTATATCGGATTCATAACAGGCGAAAACGGCGTTATCGACAAATGGCTCTCACTCGGCGCCGACGGAATCCGTCTCGACGTTGCCGACGAATTACCCGACGGCTTCATAGAGAAAATACGCGCGGCGGTAAAACGTCACGGCAAAGACAAATTGCTTCTCGGCGAGGTGTGGGAGGACGCGAGCAACAAGATAAGTCAGGGAGGCAGACGGAAATATTTCTGCGGAAACGAGCTTGATTCCGTAATGAACTATCCGTTCAGAACCGCAATAACCGATTTTCTGCTGACGTCAAACGCACAGGTTTTCATGGACAGAGTTTATTCAATCTATCTCAACTACCCGCCGAAGATAATGAATTTATGTATGAATTTTCTGGGCACGCACGACACGGAGCGAATATTGACCGTGCTTGCCGGAATAAGCTGCAGCGGAATGTCCCGTCTTTCACAAAGCAGGCTCACCTATTCCGACGAAACGCTCTTTCATGCGAAAAAGTTGATGAAAGCGGCGCTGTGCATGCTCTACACACTGCCCGGTATACCGTGTATTTACTACGGCGACGAAGCCGGACTGACCGGCGGCAGGGATCCGTTCAACCGCGGCTGCTACCCGTGGGGAGACGAGGACACCGACCTCATCGGCTTTCATAAAATGCTCGGCGCATTCAGAAAAGACGCGGAGGTTCTTTCGGACGGCGGTTTTTATCCGCTCTCGTCCGCGCTTGGCTGTGTCGCGTATCTGCGTTATAAAGCGGGTGAGCGGCGTGTTGCCTGCATAGCCAACAAGAACCCCGACACGATAGACTACGTTTTAAACTCCGATATGCAGAATATGCATGTGTTCTGCGGCGGCGAAAACATCGGCGGCTCCGTGAGAATCCCACCCGAAACCGCCTGTATCCTCACCGATTGACGGCAAAGGCTGCTTTTTCGAAGACGGCATACATCCTCTTTCGTCTGTCATGGCAAAAATGACAAAAGACTGTATTTTACGAAGTTCACGAAACCGTGCTTCTTCATGAAAATACAGTCTTTTTTTATTACCGAGTCAAAAACGGCTTTTTGTTTAGTGACACCCTCATACCTCTTTTGATTATGTAAATCAATCCCCGCGTTTTGCCGAGGTCGGCAGGGATTTATTTTTTGGACAGGTAAAAAGCAATCACATCTCCGAACGAACCGGGAAGCTTTTTATATGTGCTTTCGAGTTTTGTATGAATTGTTGAGCCGATATTGAGGTTTCGCGAAAGCCATATATTAAGCTTGTTGTAGGGCTGATATCTCTGACCGAGGTCGACAAAGGTCGCCTTGTCGACAATGCTTGCGTAGTGTGTAAAGGTATCAAAGCCGGCTTTTCCGTGATACTGTCCCATTCCGCTCTCACCGATGCCGCCGAAGCCCATGGCAGTGGTAATAACGTGAATATCTGTTTCGTTTACGCAGCCGCCGCCGAAACGACACGATGAATGCACCTTTTCGATATTCGCCTTGCTTGACGAAAAAATATACAGCGCAAGAGGTCTGTCATGAGCGTTTATCTCCTTGATAACGTCTTCAAGCTTTGTGTATGAAAGCACGGGAAGAATCGGTCCGAAAATTTCTTCGCCCATAACCCTGTCGTCCCACGTTACGTTGTCCATAACCGTCATCTGTATTTTTCTTTTTTCGGGATCCGCGCTGCCGCCGTAAACCACCTTCGAAGCATCGATAAGCCCCGTCACTCTGTTAAAGTGTTTGTCATTTATTATACATCCGTAATCGGCATTATTCAGGCAATCACCGAACTGCTTTTCGATTTCGTTCTTTATAAAACCGATAAATTTATCTTTAACACTTTCATGAACGTAAACATAGTCGGGCGCGACGCATGTTTGACCCGCGTTAAAGCCTTTTCCGAAAACAAGCCTTCTTGCGGCAAGCCTGAGATTTGCGGTTTCGTCAACGATTGTCGGACTTTTACCGCCAAGCTCAAGCGTAACGGGAGTGAGGTTGTCTGCCGCCTTTTGCAAAACAAGCTTACCTACCGCTTTGCTTCCGGTAAAAAAGATATAATCAAATTTTTCTTCGAGAAGACAGCGGTTTTCCTCTCTGCCACCTGTAACAACCTTAACAAGTTCTTCGGGAAAAACCGTTTCAAGCAGCTTCTTCACAGCCCCGGTCGTGTGCGGAGAATAGGCGCTCGGCTTTACAATGCAGGTGTTTCCTGCGGCAACGGCGTCAATTACCGGAGGAATTGTCAGCATAAACGGGTAATTCCACGGACTCATTATAAGGGTAACACCGTATGGCATCGGTCTGACATAGCTGTGGGAAAGCTGCTGTCCGAACGGAGTCGGCACGGTTTTTGTACGGGTAAGCCTGCGAAGATTTTTCAGCATATAGTTGCACTCCGCTATTACAACAGCTATTTCACAGAGATATGACTCGTACGGACTTTTGCCCAAATCAGCCTTAAGAGCCGCTGCAATTGCATTCTCATTTTTGACAATGTATTCTTTTATTCGCCTGATGTATTCAATTCTTTTTTCTACGTTCCTTGTGCCGCCTCTTTCAAAAAAATCTTTCTGTGTCTTAATTGCGATTGAAACCGTTTCTGCAGTCATCTTATTCCCTCCGTCATGTGTCGGTTATTGTATTATAACCTCTGTCAATATATATTTTCAAGCGTTTGTATAAAAATTAACATTTGTTTAATACATTACACCTCTTTAAATCGGAGCGCTATGCAGCAAACAGGACGGCAATGCAAAAGCACCGCCGTCCGTGCACATCAAATACTGTTAAAAAATTACCGCTCGGATTTCAGCAAAGCGTAACAGCATGCGTCGCAGATTCCCTGATTATTCCAATCTGCACTGCGTAAGGTGCCCTCGTATTTCATTCCGCATTTTAACATTACCTTTCCGGAATTAACATTTCTCGGATCGTGTCTTGCCTCTATACGGTTCATATCCGCCGCATCAAACAGATAGTCCATAACCGCCTTAAGAGCCTCAGATGTAATTCCCTTATGCCACCATTTTTTTCCGATGCAATAGCCGATATGCGCCATTGAAATTTCTTCCTTTGCGGACACCACGGCTATATCTCCTATAGGCTCGTCGCCGTTTTCCTTCAGCACAACAGCCCAGTGATAATAGCTGCCGTCGGAATATCTCTTTATCCATTCATCTATTATACCGCGGCTCACCTCCGGGCTTTCATGCGGCTTCCACATTAAAAACTTTACAACGTCGTCGTCCGACGCCCAGTTGTTAAACATTGCCTCTGCATCGTCGATTTTATATCTTCGCAAAATCAGTCTTTCCGTTTCCAGCCTTTGTGTTCCGCAGTGTTTCATTCCTCGCCGCCCCTTTCATATCGGTTATTGTCGGTCGCAAACTTAGGCTGACGGGATTCGAACCCATGTCGCCCGTCAGTGCCCCTTTTCGGCACTTTTCGCCCTTTTCGTCTTGACTTGCGTCAGCA
>OMRJ01000183.1 GCA_900313475.1 uncultured Eubacteriales bacterium
AAACGTTATTCCGAGACGCTGCTGAATATTTTTAAGCTCAACCTGCATATCCTTGCGCAGCTTAAGATCAAGCGCGGCAAGCGGCTCGTCGAGCAAAAGCACTTTGGGGTTCACGGCAAGCGCGCGTGCAATCGCCACACGCTGCTGCTGACCGCCGGAGAGCGAGTTGATGTTGCGTTTTTCAAATCCCTTAAGATTCACAAGCGCAAGCATTTCGGACACTTTTTCCTCAATTTGACGCTTATTCATCTTTTTAAGCTTCAGTCCGAACGCAATGTTTTCGGCAACATTCAGATGCGGAAAAAGCGCATAACGCTGAAAAATGGTGTTTACCTGACGCTTGTGTGCAGGAACACCATTGATTATTTTACCGTCGAAAACAACATCGCCCTCATCGGGAGTAAGGAACCCCGCAATAACACGAAGCGTGGTCGTTTTACCGCACCCCGAAGGCCCTAAAAAGGTGATGAATTCGCCGTTTCTGATATAAAGATTTAATTTGTCAAGAATTGTTTCACCATCAAACGACACAGAGATATTTCTCAAGTCGATAATGACATTGTTTTCCAATTATGCAGCCCCTCTCCGTTAACAACGAATAGTAGTATAGCATTAAATATATCGCATAAAAATGTAAAAGTCAACAGTTATTTTGTAAATCGTTTTTTGTTCGACAGAGAGCGGTAAAATCGGTCTTTAATCGAAAAATATCGGTCAAAGCACCGTTTCTCAGACCCGATACACAGCCGTTAAAAAAGTCCCGTTATTCTGCCGCTGCCGTCAACGTCTATCCCCTCAGCCGCGGGATGCTTCGGCAAGCCGGGCATTGTCATGATGTCGCCGGTCAGCACGACGATAAATCCCGCGCCCGCAGATACTTTAACGTTTCTCACGGTAACGGTAAAATCCTCGGGCGCGCCGGGCTTTGCTGGATCGTCGGAAAAGCTGTACTGCGTTTTGGCAATGCACACGGGGAGAGACGCGAAACCGAGAGAGGTCAGGCGCTCTATCTGCTTTTTTGCCTGCGGCGTTACGGTTATTCCGCGTCCGCCGTAAACACGTTTGACTACCGCCTCTGTTTTTTCTTCGATGCCGCAGTCAAGCTCATACGCAAAGTGAAAATCGCCCTTTTCCTCATCACAAAGCCTCACGACTTCTTTTGCAAGCGCTTCGCCGCCCCTGCCGCCGTCCGCCCACACGGTGGATAGCACTGTGTTAACGCCGAGCGCACGACATTTTTCAATTATGAATTCTATTTCGCAATCCGTGTCGGCAGGGAATCTGTTCACAGCCACAACGCACGGGAGTCCGTAAACGTTTTTGATATTCGAAACATGGCGAAGAAGATTCGGAATACCTGCGGCGAGCGCGTCGATGTTTTCTTCGGCAAGCTCTGTTTTTGCAAGACCGCCGTGCATTTTAAGCGCCCTGACAGTAGCGACTACAACAACCGCGTCGGGAACAAGCCCGGTCGCACGGCACTTGATATCGAGGAACTTTTCCGCACCGAGATCCGCACCGAAGCCCGCCTCCGTAACCGTATAATCGGCAGCCTGCAGCGCCAGACGCGTTGCCGCGACCGAATTGCAGCCATGCGCGATATTCGCAAAAGGACCGCCGTGAACAAATGCGGGAGTCCCCTCCAGCGTCTGCACGAGATTCGGTTTAATCGCGTCCTTAAGAAGAGCGGTCATAGCCCCTACCGCCTTTAGGTCGGCGGCGGTAACCGGCTTATCGTCATAAGTATACCCGACAACTATGCGCGCCAAACGTTTTTTTAAGTCTGAAATGTTTTCGGAAAGACAAAATACCGCCATTATCTCACTCGCAACGGTTATATCGAAGCCGTCTTCACGCGGTGTTCCGTTCACTCTGCCGCCCAAGCCGTCGACGATATTGCGAAGCTGGCGATCGTTCATATCGACGGCACGCTTCCATGTTATTTTACGAGGGTCGATACCGAGAGAATTCCCCTGCTGAATGTGATTGTCAAGCATTGCGGCAAGCAGATTGTTCGCTGCGCCTATCGCGTGAAAGTCACCCGTAAAATGCAGGTTTATATCCTCCATGGGAACAACCTGTGCATATCCGCCGCCTGCGGCGCCGCCCTTAATGCCGAAAACGGGACCGAGCGACGGCTCACGCAGCGCGCACACTGCATTTTTGCCGATTCTGCGAAGCCCGTCGGCAAGTCCGACCGTGGTCGTGGTCTTTCCCTCACCCGCAGGAGTGGGCGTTATCGCGGTGACAAGTATCAGTTTTCCGTTCTTTCTCCCGTTGTTTTCAAGAAATTCCGGCGAAACCTTCGCCTTGAATCTTCCGTAGGGCTCAAGAAATTTTTCATCAATTCCCGCACGCTTCGCTATTTCGGTTATCGGGAGCATCTCGTGATTTTGAGCTATTTCTATATCCGACAAATAATTCATCTGACCGCCGCTTTCCTTTTTTGGGTATTTTAACATTTTCCGCCGCAAAAATCAAGCGGCTGCACGACGTGACAATAATTTTGCCGAAAAGCCGCGCAGCCGTTTTATTCATTATAATAACTAAGGCGTTATTTATCTGCCGCCGTTACCGCCGAAGTAACGGTCAAAATAATCCTTGAAATAATCGTAGGCATCGTCGCCCGAAGATCCGCTTCCGCCGCTTCCGCCGTTTCCGCCGAAGAAATCGTTCTGCGCCGTGGTATCTTCTTCACCGGACGCATATGTGTCGCCTCTGTTTTCGACAAGCGTGACCGTAACATCAAACTGTTCCGCGGAATAGTTGTCCTGAACATTGAGACGGACAAGGGTAAGCGTAAGTTTGTCGCCGACATTCGATTTTTCAACGATCTCGGACAGCGTAGAGGTCGAGTCGAGCGATTTGCCGTTTACCGCGATAATCATATCGCCTTTCTGTGCTTTGGTATCCTTGAACGAGCTGTCGTCCGATATCGAATAGATTACGATCGTTCCTGCGGGCAGTCCCTTTATTGCGGCATACATTGCGTATGTCTGCTGACTCGAAGCGGGGATATAGGTTATGCCGAGCTTGGGACGGTTTGTGACATAGCCGTTTGCAATGATTTCATTAACAACCTTAACAAAGACCGATGACGGAACGGCAAAGCCCATACCCTCATATTCGTCGGAGACTATCTTCATCGAATTGATGCCGATAAGCTGACCGTATTCATTCACGAGAGCGCCGCCGGAGTTGCCGGGGTTGATTGCCGCAGTGTGCTGGATGCACTCCATTGTATAGCCTGTTTTTGAAGAACTTACAGGGCGGTCAATAGCCGAAACCATGCCGTTTGTAAATGAATTTGCAAACTCAACGCCGCCGGGGTTGCCTATTGCATACACCGTTTCGCCGACGGAAAGTACCGATGAATCGCCTATTTCCGCCTTCTGAAGTCCCGTCGCCTCTATGCGAAGCACTCCGATATCGGTTACCGTGTCATAGCCGACAAGCTGCGCCTTGTATTCTTTTTCATCCGCAAGCTGCACCATTATCGAAACGCCGCTGTCGGAGATAAC
>OMRJ01000185.1 GCA_900313475.1 uncultured Eubacteriales bacterium
AAACCGAGAATATAAAATGACGGCAGCGGAAGAATAAACGGCTCCAAAAAATATTCAAGCAAAATTACGGCAAACATAATATATACAAGAAACTTCATTTGAAGTTCAACTTTTTTTGACAACAGCATTTTAATGCCGTTGACAACCATAAGGACAGTAAAAATGCAATAGAAGAAAAACGGAATAAACCCGCCGTGATCGTAAATATATAACCAGATATTGTGAGGTGTACCGAGTTCTGCCGAGTGTTTGCCGCCCCCCATATAGAAAATTGAAAAGTCCTTCAAGACATTTAAAGCATACTGATTTCGCTGCGTACTGACAAAACCTTGATCAATTATTCTGTAAAACTCATAATTGTGAAATTTTTCGTAGATCTGCTCCTTAAAAACTTTTGTCGCCGCAATAACAACAATACAGAGAAAAACGACCGATGATGCGAATATGATTGCCTGTTTTGCTTTTTTCTTTACAAAAACAAAATACGCGAATGCCGTTCCGGCGACAAGTAACGGAAAGAAAAAGAGCATTGTACGCGAACCGCTCCAAAAGCAGAACACAATTGTTCCGATATCAAATATTATGCCGCAGATCTTATACGGCAATTTCATAAAGAAAATCGAATATAATCCGAAAGTCATCGGAAAAACAAGCATCATAGCTATTACCGTTGCGGGCTTTACTACCTCCTTGCCGTACCAGAAAGAATAGTAAAATCTTTCCGCAAGGTCATGAGCCGTGTTTGTAAAATAATAAACAAGCGTGACGGCGATATAGACAAAATACATAACACTGACAGCAAAGAAAAAAATTTCGAGTCTTTTTCGTTTTTCTCCCGGATTACACTCGCAAAAAGCGTTGCAGCCGATAACAAACATCAAAAACGCCTGCAGGTAGATATATATCTGATAGTATATTCCCCGTGCAGGATTCAGTACCGAAACACTGTAAGCGACGGTAAAAACCAAAAACCAAACCGTTACAGTGTCGAAAAACACTTCACGGCCGACATAATGACTGTAAAGTACAAATGCGGCGAACATAAACACAGGTCCGATAAAAACGGCAAACGGTATCTCGCAAACAGCCGTCAGCACGGACAGAAAACAGAATATATAATAAAATGCCTGAAGTGTTTTTTCTTTATTTTTTATCATAATATAATCACACCTGAAAAACCGTAATTTTTAACGCGGGATATTGAAATTCAAAGAACTTCGGTTTATAATGCAAAATGAGGAACTTCCTATGAATCAACTAAAGGAGCGCAAAAAAATGGATACAATAAAAGTTCAATCGGGAAAAACTCTTATGATAGCACACAGAGGATTAAGCGGAATAGAGCTTGAAAACACAAATGCCGCATTTATTGCCGCCGGCAACAGAAGCCACTACGGAATCGAAACAGACGTACATAAGACCTCCGACGGCAAATTTGTTGTTTTTCACGATGACACCACAGGGCGGCTTTCGGAAACAGACTTACATGTAGAAGAAACATCCTTTGAAGAATTGAGAGCAATTAAGCTTCACACTGCCGACGGCGACGACACAAGACCGGAGCTGAGAATCCCAACTCTCAAAGAATATATCAACACCTGTAAAAGATATGATAAAGCCGCTGTTCTTGAATTAAAGAACGAATTCACAAGGGATGAAATCGCATCCATTTGCAGCAAAATAGACGAGTGCGGTTATTTCGATAAAATGATTTTCATCTCTTTCTGTTTTGAAAACCTTGTGAGATTAAGAGAACTTCGCCCGGAAACGACCGTTCAGTTTCTTACAGACAAATATGACGACACTCTCCCGCAGAAACTGCACGAAAGCGCCTTTGACCTTGACATTCTTTACACCGAGCTTAATGCGGAAAACATCAGAGCTCTTCACAATGCCGGAGTTAAAATCAACTGCTGGACATGCAATGACAAGGATGCCGCCGATTATCTGATAAAGAACGGAATTGACTACATAACATCGAATATTCTCGAATAATTTTCACAACACACAAGTAATAACCGTTAAGCGCCGCCGTATAAAAAACGCAATTCCGTTTTTTGTAAACGACGGCGTTTTTGTGATTTGCACACTGATTTTACGGTCAATCCGTTTCCGAGTCGTCGGCGGAAATATCGTCATCATTCTTTCCGATACCGTAACCGTAGCCTGCGCCGTAACGTTCGCCGTAATCG
>OMRJ01000220.1 GCA_900313475.1 uncultured Eubacteriales bacterium
CAGCATATAGTCGGTGGTTTCAAATATCTCACCGTTTTTTATATAGACACGCGGCACGCGCCTCGAAAGAGAACAAAGCACCTCGTAATTTATCAATCCCGCTTTTTCCGCGACCTCGTCAACGCTTATATACGCGCCGCCGTCGCGTCCGAATACGGTTATCTGCCGTCCCTCATACACATTCTCGATATCCGTAACGTCGAGCATGGTCTGGTCCATGCAGACATTGCCGACAACCGGTGCGGGTCTGCCGTTCACAAGCATGCTCATCCTGTTTGACAGACGGCGCGGGTAGCCGTCCGCATAGCCTATCGGCACGGTAGCGACTGTCATTTCCCGTTTTGACGTAAATGTCCGTCCGTAGCTTATCGGTGTATCCGGCGGCACGGTCTTGAGCATTGAAACAACGGTTTTCAGCTCCATAACCGGCAGCAGCTTTACGGTACGCGCAACCGCCTGCGACGGATAAAGACCGTAGAGAATTATCCCGGCGCGAACCATGTCGAAATTCATCTCGCGGTAGCTTAAGATCCCCGCTGAATTTGAGCAGTGGCGCAGTTCAAAATATATTCCGCGCGCCTGAAGGCGTTCGACCGCGCTCAAAAACAGATCGTACTGCAATCTTGTGAACAATTCCCCGTCGGAACAGTCCGCACTCGAAAAATGAGTGAAAATGCCCTCCGGGTTTATTCCCGGCAGAGTGCACGCTTTTTCTATCACGTCGATTACCGGATAGTCGTCTACGGAATCGTGATACAAAAAACCTATGCGGCTCATTCCCGTATCGATTTTTATATGCGCGTTCACCTTGACCCCGCAAAGGCGAGCGTTATCCGACAGAGCCTCGGCGTATGCAAGCGAATAAACCGCCTGCGAAATGTCGTTGTACACCAGCTCACGCGCCTTATCGGGAGGAGTGTAGCCCAAAATAAGGATCGGACGGTTGATTCCTGCCTTGCGGAGCTGCAAAGCCTCTGCTAAATTCGACACCGCAAATCTGTCCGCGCCCGATTCCTGCATCTGTTGAGCGGTATAGGCATAACCGTGACCGTAGCAATCCGCTTTTACAACGGCACAAAGCCCCGTTCCGGGACGCAGCACGCTTTTTATCTGTTCAATATTGTTGTCAAGGGCATCGAGATTTATCTGCGCCCATGTTCTTCTTAAAAAATCAAGCATTGTATCGATTATGCTTCTTTCGGTTTTGTTGTACTCTTTATAATACTATTAAACGCCTCGCTTGTCAAATCACAATTGCGCTGTAATCAAAATAAAAAAATTTTTTCGGCTCTTTTTTTCTTTTTATTGTAATTTTAATTATTGTGTGGTACACTTTAATAAAAATAAAACAGGGAGAGATAACAATGAACATTTCAGCCGCCGAATTCCGCTCACGCGCAAGACTTAAGCTTAAAGACAACTATTGGAACGCAGTACTCATAATCGTCGTTCAGGGGGCAATTATGAGTTTCGGTTCAATCGTCGGGTTTATTTTGGCAGGTGCGCTTTCTATCGGACTTTCGACATTTTTTCTTCATAATGCCGACCGGCAGAACACCGACATTTCAGACCTTTTTACGCCGTTTAAACAGCAGTTCGGCAATTCAATCCTTTATTTTCTTCTTCAGACCTTGTTTGTTTCGCTTTGGTCGCTGCTGTTTATAATTCCCGGCATAGTGGCGTCGTTCGGTTATGCGATGACACCCTATATTCTTGCGGAGCACCCCGAAATTTCGGCAATCGACGCACTTAGAATGTCAAAGGACATGATGAAAGGCAACAAGGGCAAATATTTTTGTCTGCAGTTCTCGTTCATCGGATGGTTTATTTTGTCGATGTTTACATTCGGCATAGGCATACTGTTCCTCAGCCCTTATATCCAAGCTGCAAACGCGGAGTTTTTCAATGAAGTTTCGGGCAAGAACGTACAGCGCGGCACTTTTGATCCCGCACCTCAGGAGAGTTACGGATATCAGCAGGGGTTCAACGCTCCGCAGAATCCCTACAATCAGCAAAATGCATGCAATAATCAGCAAAATTCCTGCAGCAATCAGAACACAAACTGCCCGCAGGACTTCGGTCGGTACTCAAACGGCGGTTATCGGAACGGCACCTATACCGACGAAACCGCTCCGTTAAACAATAATGATGACGGTCACAGCTTCTGATATAATTCAAGGCGGATGTAAAAAACTCAGGTTTTTTACATCCCGTTTTTTTATTCCCTGCCGCATTTTCTGTTTAAAAAAATCGGAAGAATCGGGCTGACGGGCGACACGGGTTCGAATCCCGTCAGCCTATGGAAAAGCCGTCGTGCATAAATTAAAAGCAGCAACGGCACAATCCACTCAATAAATTTTGCATTACTACTTGTAAAAGCGGTAAAAATAGTATAAAATAGATAAATGAGCGAATAAAAAACGCTGTTTTTCGATTTATTTTTGGAGGATTTGTATGAATTATTCCCTTTCCGAAGCCAAAGCAAAAGAGCTACTCGACGGCAAGCTTCTACACTTTTTCGGAGTCACGGCAGACGCCGCCTCATATGACCAGTTTTACAGAGCAATCGCAATGATCCTGTGTGAACTCATGGCACAGGGCAAGAGCGAATTTGACGCGCGCGCGAACAGGAGCGAATCAAAGCGCGTATATTATCTCTCTATGGAATTTCTTATGGGCAGAAGCCTTAAGAACAACTTATATAACCTCAACCTTACGAATGTTTTTGAAAAGGTTCTCAAGGGCTACGGCATAAAGCTCGAAAAGCTCTATGACTGCGAACCTGACGCGGGACTCGGCAACGGCGGCTTGGGACGTCTTGCCGCATGCTATCTTGATGCGCTTTCAACGGGTCAGTATCCCGCACGCGGTTATTCCATTCTCTATGAATACGGCATTTTCAAACAGAAGCTTGTCGACGGCTGGCAGACGGAGCTTCCCGATTTCTGGCTTCCCGGCGGTGAAGTGTGGCTCACGCGCCGCGAGGAACGCGCCGTAAGCGTCAGCTTTGAGGGCAGCATCAAAGAGGGCTGGGCGGACAATCACCACTATGTTGAAATAACCGACGCGAATGTTATTAAGGCAATCCCGCACGACATGTTTGTTTCGGGCAAAGACGGCAAAGGCATAAACGTTCTGCGTCTGTGGTCGGCGGAAGCCCCCGGCATGGACATGGAGCTTTTCAACAAAGGACAGTATCTTCGCGCCGTGGAGCGCGACGCAATGGCACAGACGATTTCAAAGATGCTTTACCCCGCCGACAGCCATCCCGAGGGAAAGAGCCTTCGCCTGCGTCAGCAGTATTTCCTTGTGTCCGCTTCGATACAGGACATCGTTCAGCACCACCTGCACCGTTACGGCACGGTTGAAAATCTGCCCGAAAAAACGGCAATTCAGATAAACGACACACATCCCACGCTTGCAATACCCGAGCTTATGCGCATTCTTCTCGATGAGTGCGGCTACGGGTGGGACGACGCGTGGAAGCTCGTTACCGCAACGGTAGCCTACACAAATCACACCGTTATGGCGGAAGCGCTTGAAAAATGGAGCGAGGATCTTGTTAAACGTCTGCTTCCGAGAATTTATCAGATAATCAAAGAAATCGACAATCGCTTCCGCTCCTACACGTGGAATACAACCCATGATGCCGATTTTGTTGAGCGCACGTCAATTATTTCGGGCGGAGCGGTGAGAATGGCAAATCTCTGTGTTGCGGCATGCCACAAGGTTAACGGCGTTTCGGCGCTCCACTCGCAAATTCTCAAGGACACCGTTTTCAAAGACTATTACAGACTTACGCCCGAAAAGTTCACAAACGTAACAAACGGCATTGCGCACCGCCGCTGGCTGTGTCAGTCTAACCCCGCTCTTACCGAGCTTCTGACAAAGAAAATAGGCGACGGCTTTATTCTTGACGCATCTGAGCTTTCGAAGTTCAATAAATTTGCGGACGACAAGACCGTTTTGAAATCACTCGCAAAAATCAAGCGCGGCAACAAGGAGCGCTTTGCAAAACATATTTTCGACATCACCGGAGAAAAGCTCGATGTCGATTCGATGTTCGACGTTCAGGTAAAGCGCCTGCACGAATATAAGCGTCAGGAGATGAACGCCCTTGCGATTCTCGCGAGATATGTCGAAATAAAGAACAATCCCAACGGAAATTATGTTCCGCACACCTACATCTTCGGCGCAAAGGCCGCGCCCGGATACTATGTTGCGAAAAAGATAATCAGCTTTATTTCGGCGCTTGCGAAAACCGTCAATTCCGATCCGGCGGTCAACAAATTCATGAAGGTGATATTTGTCGAAAACTACAGCGTCACCGAAGCGGAGCTTCTCATGCCGGCAGCCGAAATCAGCCAGCAGATATCCCTTGCCGGCACGGAGGCAAGCGGCACCGGCAATATGAAGCTGATGATAAACGGCGCTATAACTCTCGGCACGATGGACGGAGCAAACATCGAAATTCACGACGCCGTCGGCAAAGACAACATCATAATTTTCGGCATGACCACACCCGAGGTAAATCAGCTTAAGGCAAATGGCTACAACCCCGGAAATTACTATATGAACAACCCGACGCTCAAATCGGCTATTGACTACCTCAACACGCATACGTTTGACGGCAAATCGTTCCCCGAAATAGGCGAAACGATAAAACACCACGACCCGTATATGTGTCTTGCGGATTTTGCGGACTACTACCTTGCCGAACGGCATGCGGAGGAGCTGTACACGCAGCCCGACAAATTCCTCAAAATGTCTCTCGCTAACATTGCAAACGCCGGAATTTTTGCAGCCGACCGCTCAATTGCGGACTACGCGCGCGATATATGGCACACTGCGCCCGTTAAATAAATATGCTTGAACCGTTTAACGCCGCAAGGGAATATCATAAATCAATAACGGGAGCAGCGGCTGCAGGGACGTCCGTGCGGTTTCGCGTGCTTCTGCCGCGAAGCTTCGGTGTGACACATGTCGACCTCGTTATAAAGCGCGACGGCAAACCCGACGAATACCGCGCAATGAACTGGGAGAATACCGACAACGTTAACGAATGGTGGTTCATTGACGCGGCTTTCGACGAACCCGGCGCATATTTTTACCGTTTCGAATACGACACGGCTTGGGGACGCACGCTCATCAGGCGCGTCGGAATAAGTCAAAGCGGCTCGATTGACGGCGACGGCGAGTGGGAACAGTTCGTGTACCCGCGCGACATGTATATGCCTGATAATTTCGGCGGCGGCATTTTTTATCAGATATTTCCCGACAGATTCAGATTTTCGGGCAAAAAGAAAAAAAACGTCCCTTCGGACAGAGTGCTTCGCGCCGATTGGGGCGG
>OMRJ01000134.1 GCA_900313475.1 uncultured Eubacteriales bacterium
ACTTGACGTATTTGCAAGGGTTTTAACGCGGCATGAGCGAAATCCGACCGGTCAAAACCGACACGGGTTCAAGTCCCGTCAGCCTAACGCGTCCAGTAAGCGGACGCCCCGCTCGGCAGAACAAGTCCCGAATCGGTAACGGGCAGGCCTATTTCGTCCGCCGACACTTTTCCGCCGTGCTGCGGTACGATAAGCGAACCGAGAATGTAACTCATAACAGACGGCGAAAGTCCCGTTGTATAGGAGTTAATGAGGAATAACAGAGCATCGTCGCTTAAAAGCTTTGCGCAAAGCCCGCAAAGCGAATAAACTTCGTTTTCAAGCTTCCATACTTCACCGCCCGGTCCTCTGCCGTATGACGGCGGATCCATAATTATAATGTCGTATCTGTTTCCGCGTCGTATCTCACGTTCGACAAATTTTTTACAGTCATCCACAAGCCAGCGCACGGGTCTGTCGGAGACACCGGAGGATTCGGCATTCTCCTTTGCCCACTGTACCATTCCCTTTGACGCGTCTACATGCGTGACTGTCGCGCCTGCGTTCATCGCGCTTACAGTGGCTCCGCCGGTATAGGCAAACAGATTAAGCATTTTTATGTCGTTCCGATGCGCATCGGCAATGACGCGGGCTGTCATATCCCAGTTTACCGCCTGTTCGGGGAAAATACCCGTGTGCTTAAAGCCCATGGGTTTTATGTTGAATTTTAGTTCCGAATAGCCGATTTGCCACACGTCGGGCAGTTTTTTATAAACATCCCAGCTGCCGCCGCCGGAAGACGAACGGATATAGCGCGCATCGGCGTTATACCACAGTCCGTTTGTTTTGGGTGTTGACCAGATGACCTGCGGGTCGGGACGGATCAAAATATATTTTCCCCATCTTTCGAGACGTTCACCTTCGGAGCTGTCGATAAGCTCATAGTCTTTCCAATTGTCGGATACTCTCATTAAATAAGCCTTTCTCTTACAACTTCCGATATCTGCGTTGCAAGACGATCTATCTGTTTTTCGTTTTTGCCTTCAATCATGACACGCACAAGCGGTTCCGTACCGGATGCTCTGACAAGAACACGACCCGTGCTGCCAAGCTCCTTTTCGGCTTCTTCAATTGCGATTTTAATATCCTTGTCTTCAAACAGACGCAGCTTGCCGAGTGACGATACGCGGACGTTCTTGAGCACCTGAGGGAATATCTCTATCTCGGAGGCAAGCTCACGCAAACTCTTTCCCGTGGTTCTTATAACATTAAGAAGCTGAACGGCAGTCAGCTGACCGTCGCCTGTTGTGGCATAGTCAAGGAAAATAACGTGTCCCGACTGTTCACCGCCGATATGAAAACCGCCTTCAAGCATTCTCTCAAGGACATATCTGTCGCCGACCTTTGTTTTTTCGCAGTTGATGCCGTATTTTTTACAAAACTCAAAAAGTCCCATGTTGCTCATAACAGTTGCAACAAGTGTGTTTGCATTTAGAGTGTTGCTCTCTTTCATTGACTTTGCGCATATAGCCATTATTTTATCACCGTCGACAAGCTCTCCGCGGTCATCCGCACAAAGGAGTCTGTCGGCATCGCCGTCGAAAGCAAAACCGAGGTCAAATCCGTTTTCGGCAACATATTTCTGCAGACCCTCAATATGCGTCGAGCCGCAGTTTTTATTGATATTCTCGCCGTCGGGACGGCAGTTTATTACGGTACACTCACAGCCGAGTCGTCTGAAAAGCTCATTTGCGGTTTCCGATGCCGACCCGTTTGCACAGTCTATCGCAATCCTTGTACCGTAGAAATGAGCGACGGCAGTATTTTCGATATGCTTAATATAATCCTTTACGGCGTTTTTACCGGAGGTTATCGAACCTACGTCGCCTCCCACCTTTAGAGGCGGAGGCATTATCTCGTCGAGAATAATTGCCTCTATCTCCTCCTCCATCGCGTCGGGGAGCTTATATCCGTTCGAACGGAATATTTTAATTCCGTTATATTCGCAGGGGTTGTGTGAAGCCGAAATCATAACGCCGGCATCATAGGAGTACTCTTTCACGAGAAATGCAACAGCGGGAGTGGGTACAACACCGAGAAGCAGCACGTCACATCCAACGGAACAAAGACCGGCGGCAATCGCACTCGAAAGCATATCAGCCGATTTTCTTGTATCGGTGCCTATCAGAACCTTCAGTTTTTTTTCTTCTCGTCCTTTGGAAAGAACCATCGCCGCGGCACGGCCTATTTTCATGGCAAGCTCACAGCTTATCTCCGTGTTCGCGATTCCTCTTGCTCCGTCCGTTCCAAACAGTCTGCCCATAAAAAATCATCCTTTCAAATTCGTTTTCATGACTGCCCTGCGGGCAATCCGAGGTGTACGCGCGCTGCATCCGTGACCGTGCGCCCGCGCGGAGTTCTTGCCAAAAAACCTATCTGCATAAGATAAGGCTCATAAACATCTTCAATTGTAACGGATTCTTCGCCTACCGCCGCGGCAACCGTTTCAAGACCGACGGGACCGCCGTTATAGTTTTTTATCATTGTCATAAGAATACGTCTGTCGATGCCGTCAAGACCCAGTTCGTCTATTCCCATACGACGTAATGCGATTTGTGCGTCATCAAGCGTTATCACGCCGCTGCCGACAACCTGTGCAAAATCGCGCGCGCGCCTCAGAAGACGGTTTGCTATTCGCGGCGTACCGCGTGAACGGGACGCTATTTCAACAGCACCCTCGTCATCGACGTCTATTCCAAGTATACGCGCACTGCGTGTAACTATGAGAGCCAGTTCCTCAGGAGTATACAGTTCCAAACGCAGTATAACACCGAAACGGTCACGCAGCGGCGCGCTTAAGCTTCCCGCACGTGTTGTTGCAGCAACAAGAGTAAACGGCTGAAGGTCGAGACGTATCGAGCGCGCCGAAGGACCTTTGCCTATTATGATATCTATCATCCTGTCTTCCATCGCCGGATAAAGAACTTCCTCCACACTGCGTGAAAGACGGTGTATTTCATCTATAAACAAAACATCGCCGGCATTCAAATTAGTCAGGAGCGCTGCAAGGTCGCCCGGTTTTTCGATAGCGGGACCCGATGTAGTATGAAGCGTTGTGCCCATTGTGTTTGCGATTATTCCCGCAAGCGTGGTCTTGCCGAGCCCCGGAGGACCGTAAAGCAAAACATGATCGAGAGGCTCGCTTCTTTTCAATGCCGCCTCCATATACACACTTAGGTTTTCCTTGACCTGATTCTGCCCTATGTAATCGTCCATCGTTTTCGGACGCAGGGAAACATCAATATCGCCGTCCGAAGGAGTGTATTCGGGAGCGGTAAGACGCACATCTTCGTCAAAAGAGTTCACTGAATTGTTAATAGAATTTATCGCCACCCGTTATCACCTCGAAGAAAGCATTTTCAGTCCGTATTTTACAAGTTCCTCGACCGACGCGCCCGAATCGGCACAAGCGAGCGCGGAAGCCGCATCGGAAGGAGAAAAACCGAGTGCGGCGAGAGCGCTGACGGCTTCGGAAATATTCCCCGAAAAAACAGGTGACGATCCGACGTTTTTCGCGGACATTCTTTCCGGCACGGCTTTTGCAACCTTGTCCTTCAGTTCAAGGACGATTCTCTGGGCGATCTTCGCGCCGACATTCTGCGCTGCTTTCAGTGCTTTAACGTCACCGGACGCAATACACAGCGCAAGTGACTGCGGAGTGAGCACCGAAAGAATTGAAACGGCGGCTTTGGGTCCGACACCGGAAACACCTATAAGCATCTTAAAAA
>OMRJ01000186.1 GCA_900313475.1 uncultured Eubacteriales bacterium
CGAGACCGAGCGCTCTGATAAAAGTCGTAATGGGAAGTCTTCTGTTTTTATCTATCTTAACATAGAAAACGTTGTTGGGGTCGGTTTCGTATTCGAGCCACGCGCCGCGGTTGGGGATAACCGTGGTGGCATAGAGCTTTTTGCCGAGCTTGTCGCGCGTCATGTCGAAATAAACACCGGGAGAACGGACAAGCTGTGATATGATAACGCGCTCCGCGCCGTTTATAATAAACGTGCCGCTGTCGGTCATTATCGGGAAGTCGCCCATATAGATCTCATTTATTTTGATCTCACCGGTTTCCTTGTTGAGAAGACGAGCCGTAACGCGGAGAGGAGCATTGTATGTTGCGTCGCGCTCCTTGCACTGCTTAACTGTATACTTGGGTGTGGGATCAACGCGGTAATCGATAAAATCGAGCACCAGATTGCCTGTATAGTCGGTAATCTCATTGATGTCTCTCAATACCTCTCTGAGACCTGTGTCAAGAAACCACTGATATGAGTTCTTCTGCACCTCAATGAGATTCGGCATCGCCATGACCTCATTGATCTTAGAGAAGCTCATTCTGGTTTTCCTGCCAACCTTTACGGGTTTCACTTTCACCATTAGAAATTCACTCCGTTCTGTTTTTTATCCGTGGGGCGTAAACGGCGCAACCTTTCGGAGCACTCCGAAAAAACCGCGGTATTCCGCTCGACGAACGGACACCTTACCCCGCACATTTTGCGTCTTTCTGTCGGGTGCGCAAAATGAATAGGATATTCGTATCCATTATAATGCAGTATAATATATTACACTATAAGGAAAGCATTGTCAAGTCTTATTTTTCATTTTCCGATTTTGCGCGCACAATATTTTATCATATAAAAACCTCAAAAGCAAACGTTTCGGCTCAGACGGCGACGGAAAAAATAAACGACCGCATTTCGCATGACAGTCAAGCATTTTGCGAAGTACGGTCTTTTTGCTCCCGAAAAATTTTATTCTTCGGCAGACACCTGAACGCGGCAGCATTTTTTAAGGTGCTTTTTCGCCCGTTTCCCTGAAAAACTCATTCAAAAAACCGAGCATGTACTCATGGCGTTTCTCCGCTTCACGTTTCGCGGAGGGCGTATTCATCATTCCCTTGAGCAGCAGCAGTTTCTCATAAAAATGATTGATGCCGCAGGTTTTCCCCGAATAATATTTTTCCGCGCCGACCTCCGTCAAAGGCGCTTCGCCCGGCTCATATATCTTTCGTCCCGTACTGCCTCCGTAGGCAAAGCAGCGCGCTATGCCCACAGCACCCATCGCGTCGAGCCTGTCCGCATCCTGAACGACCTTACCCTCAATGCTGTCCGGCGTCACGGAATCGGCGCCTCTGAACGACACCTCGCCGATTATATGCAGCACCCGTTCAGCCGTTTCGGCGGGAACAGCGTTTTGATCCAAAAAACGCCGCGCATTGTTTTTATTCGCAGTCGTTTCGGGCGAAAGCTTTCTGTCGTCGGCATCGTGAAGCGCCGCCGCAAGAGCGCATACAAAAACATCGGCGCCCTCTTTCCCTGCAATATCGACTGCGGCGCGGTACACCCGCTCCACATGACCGAAATCGTGACCGCCCGAATCTCCCTCGCACAGCAAACGCGCAAATTCGAGTGCCTTATCCGCAGCCGTTTTCATTGAGCACCTCTGCGGTTATCTCCGCCGCCGTCCGTATGCACTGTGCACACGGGCGTTTTTTGTAAAAATCCGATGTGCGGACAGATGACACCGGCGAATACGTTTCCGCCGATACGCCTAAAATTTCGCGGCAGACGTACGAACCGAAGCGTGCCGAAAACCTGTCCATACACGAGCCTATCAAGGCGTAAAATCCGTTTTTTCGTCCGCTGTCCTTAACGTCGTCGTTGCCGAGCAGACTGCCGAGCGCCATTGTCATTCCGCTGACGGCTCCGCAGACCTCGCGCTTTCTGCCGAAGCCGCCGCCGAAGCCGGAGCTTATCTTAAGAGCCTGTTCCGTTGAAAAGCCGGTAACGTCACAAAAGGCCGCAAACACAGCCTGTGAGCAGTTGCAGCCTTCGCGAAACAGCTTTTCCGCCTTATCGGCATAAAAAGCTATATCCATTTTTCTTACGCCTTGTTGACCGAGCCGAAAAGCTCCATTTTTTCTCTGACGGTAGCTTTTATACCCTCACAGCCGGGAGCAAGGAGCTTTCTGGGATCGAAGCCCTTGCCTTCGAGATCCTTGCCGGCTTCAATGTATTTTCTCGTCTCCGCCGCAAAAGCAAGCTGGCACTCGGTGTTAACATTGATCTTTGAAACGCCCAGAGAGATAGCTTTCTTTATCATATCCGCAGGAATACCCGTGCCGCCGTGAAGAACGAGAGGCATCGTACCCGTCTTCTCCTGAATCTTCGCGAGAACGTCGAAACGGAGCCCCGCCCAGTTTGCGGGATATTTGCCGTGGATGTTGCCTATGCCCGCGGCGAGCATATCCACACCGAGATCGGCAATGCGCTTGCACTCATCGGGATCGGCAACCTCGCCGCCGCCGATAACGCCGTCTTCCTCGCCGCCGATGGCACCGACCTCCGCTTCAACGGAAATTCCGAGCGCCTTTGCGTCCGCAATTATCTGCTTTGTGCGCGTTACGTTTTCTTCGATGGAATAGTGTGAGCCGTCAAACATTACGGACGAGAAGCCCGCCTTCATCGCGGCATACGCGCCGTCGTATGAGCCGTGGTCGAGATGCAGAGCAACCGGCACGGTGGTGCCGAGCGTTTTGAGAATCTCCTTTGTCATGGCGGCAACGGTATTGAAGCCGCACATATATTTTGCCGCACCCTCCGAAACACCGAGAATTACGGGAGAGTGAAGCTCCTCGGCAACCTGAAGAATACACTTTGTCCACTCAAGGTTGTTGATATTGAAATGACCTACGGCATATTTGCCGGCTTTTGCTGCTTTGAGCATTTCTGCTGCTGAAACTAACATTGTTTTGTTCCTCCGTTAATTATTTACAGTCATAATTATAATTACAATTCCCGAAAAAATCAATATTTAATTGCAGTAATCTCGAAAATATGATAAAATAGGCGCAACTAAACCGAAAGGATGACAAGCAATGAACTCTTTTCGTGATAAATTATCACAGTTTATGCAGGGACGTTACGGTTTTGACCGTCTCTCACGTTTCATTTTTTTGCTGTCTTTCGTCTTTTGGGGACTGTGCCTGATTGCGCGGTTCACCCCTTGGCATTGGCTGTATATCGTTTTTTCGCTTCTGAACACACTGCTCTATATCGGTGCGCTTTTCAGGATTTTCTCGCGCGACATCGCTTCGCGGACGCTTGAAAACGAGCGTTATCTGCAGTTTTGCTCCCGTACGCTGCCGAAATTCGACAGAATGAAGGCAGGCCTTGCCGACCGCGAGCATGCCTATCGACACTGCCCTGCCTGCGGCTCTCTGCTCAGGCTGAAAAAAATAAGAGGAAAGCACACGACGCAGTGCCCGAAATGCGGAAAATAATTCAAGGTCAGCATCATTTTCGGAAAAAAGGCTGTCGGCAAAAACGGAAAAGGAAACACAAGATGAAAAAAATACTTATAACGGGCGGCGGCGCGGCGGGGCTTACCGCGGCGGGCTTTGCCGCAAAACGCGGTCTTGACGTAACGGTGCTCGAACGGAACTCCCGTCCCGCGCGCAAGCTTATGATAACGGGAAAAGGGCGATGCAACGTCACAAACGCATGCACTTTGATAAACGAGCTTATGGACGCGGTGCCCGTAAACAACCGTTTTTTGTACGGTGCGTTTTCGCGCTTTATGCCCACCGACACAATGGATCTTTTTGAAGAAATGGGAGTCGGTCTTAAAATAGAGCGCGGCAGCCGTGTATTCCCCGAATCGGACAAAGCCGTCGATATCGTGGATGCGCTCGTGAAATTCGCAAAAACGGGCGGCGCGAAGATAAGAACCGACACACGCGTTTCGTCGCTGATAATTGAGGACGGCAAGGTTAAAGGTGTTGTCACGGAAAACGGCGAACAGATTTTCGCCGACGCGGTGATAATCGCCACGGGAGGAAAATCTTATCCGCAGACAGGCTCAACGGGCGACGGCTACACGCTCGCCGAAAGCGCGGGGCATTCGATAACCACTCCCAAAGGCTCGCTCGTTCCGCTTGAAACAGAAGACACATGGTGCGCAGCCTGCACGGGACTGTCGCTTAAAAACGTGTCGCTCTCGGTTTATGACAAGCAAAAATTCAAAGAGGTCTATTCGGACTTCGGCGAAATGCTGTTCACTCACTTCGGCGTGTCGGGACCCATGATCTTGAGCGCATCGTCACATATGCGCGAGATAACGCCCGGCCGCTACATGTGTACGGTTGATTTGAAGCCTGCGCTGTCCGAAGAAAAGCTCGACGAACGTCTTATCCGCGACTTTGCCGCATCCCCGACCAAAGGTCTGCCCACCGTACTGCGCGGACTTCTGCCGAAATCGCTTGTTCCCGTGATAACCGGGATGAGCGGCATCGACCCGTCAAAGCATGTAAACGGGATAACGCGCGACGAACGGCGCGAAATAGTATATCTGCTGAAAAATTTGACTTTTACGGTTAAAAAGGCTCGTCCTATCGAAGAAGCGATCGTCACATCGGGCGGCGTAAAAGTGAATGAGATAGATCCGAAAACAATGCAGTCAAAAAAGTGCGAGGGGCTGTTCTTTGCGGGCGAAGTAATTGACGTCGACGCGTATACGGGCGGATTTAATTTGCAGATAGCCTTTTCAACGGGAGCCGCAGCGGGAAGAAACGTATAATTCGGAATTATAACGGTTACGTCGCCAAAAAAAAGACAAAACGGTTTTTGTTTTGCGAATAGCATTAACAAGGAGAAAAAGGTATTATGATAAATATTGCAATCGACGGTCCGGCGGGAGCCGGAAAGAGTACCGCGGCGCGCATGGCTGCCTCAAGGCTCGGTTTCATTTACGTTGACACGGGCGCGCTCTACCGCACGGTCGGTGTTGCCGCTTTGCGGCGCGGCATTCCGACCGACGACCGCGAAAAAGTGGCTGCAATGCTGCCCGAAATCACGGCGGAGCTTAAATTCGAAGACGGGGTGCAGCATGTTATTCTGAACGGTGAGGACGTCTCCGACGCGATACGCAGACCCGAAGCGTCGATGGCGGCGTCGAATGTTTCGGCAATCCCCGCAGTTCGCGCATTCTTGTTCGGTCTTCAAAAGGACATGGCAAAAAACAACAACGTTATAATGGACGGCAGAGACATCGGCACGGTTATCCTGCCCGATGCGCAGCTTAAAATATTTTTGACCGCGTCGGCGGAGGTCAGGGCGAAAAGGCGCTTTGACGAACTGACCGCAAAGGGCACGCCCGTTGAATATAATACGCTTCTCGACGAAATAAAGCAGCGCGACTACAACGATTCGCACCGCGCCGCCGCTCCGCTCAAAGCCGCGCCCGACGCGGTCTTACTCGACACCTCCGACATGACGCTCGAAAAAGTTGTTGACCGCATAACGGAGCTTGCCCGCGGCATCTGCGCCGACAAAAAGGACGGTGAATGATTTGTCCGTCAAAATAACGACAGCAAAAACGGCGGGCTTCTGCTTCGGCGTCGCGCGCGCAGTCGACTGCGTCGAAAAGCTCATCGCATCGAGTGCGCACGTGTGCACGTTCGGTCCGCTGATACACAATCCGGGCTTTATAAAGCATCTTGAAGAAAAGGGAGTGTATGCGGTAACCCGTGTCGAAGACATTCCGGACGACGCAACGGTCGTTCTTCGCGCCCACGGCGTCCCGCGCGAAATTCAAACGAAAATCGAGGCAAAAGCCGCGTGCGTTGTTGACGGCACATGTCCGTTCGTAAAAAAGATTCACCGTATCGTCGATGACAGGTCTGCCGCCGGCGAAGCGGTCATAATAGCCGGGGATCCGACACATCCGGAGGTTTTAGGCATAAAAAGCTACGCAAAAACCGAAGCCTTTGTGATAAACGGCACAAACGAACTGAAAAAACTTACGACAGAACACAGTGAACTTGTTCAAAAACCCGTTTGCATGGTGTCACAGACCACTTTTTCAGCCGAGGAATTTAAAAAATGTGAAGAATTTGCAAAAAAAGTCTATACAAATCTCGAAATATTTGATACAATATGTAATGCTACCGCTTTGCGACAGGAAGAAGCCTCAAGGCTTTCGGCAAAGAACGATATGAT
Organism: uncultured Eubacteriales bacterium; assembly: GCA_900313475.1. Taxonomy (GTDB): domain Bacteria; phylum Bacillota; class Clostridia; order Oscillospirales; family Acutalibacteraceae; genus RUG806. Next base: position 6,229 of record OMRJ01000186.1, read on the forward strand.
GATAGTCATCGGCGGCAAAAACAGTTCAAACACAAAAAAGCTGTGGGAGCTGTGCAGCCGGCACTGTCCCTCATATCTTATCGAGGACGTAACGGAGTTATCCGAAATCAAATTATCAGACGTCCGTTCGATCGGAGTTACTGCCGGAGCGTCCACTCCGAGCGGTACTATTAAGGAGGTTTTAACAACAATGGCAGAGATTACCGAAAACATCTCGACAGCAGCAGAAACCGCAGGACAGGCCGACGCTGCCGTAACATCCGAAGATATGTCCTTCGAGCAGGCTCTTGAGGAATCCCTCAGCAGCATGAATAACGACCAGAAAGTTGTCGGCACGGTTATGAGAATCGCTCCCAACGAAATTCAGGTCGACATCGGCAGAAAGCAGACAGGCTATATTCCGATAGATGAGTACAGCGCAGATCTCACGGCTGATCCCGCAAAGGAGCTTAAGGTAGGCGACGAGCTTAACCTCATCATCATGAAAACCAATGACGCAGAGGGCACCATTATGCTCTCAAAGCGCCGTTATGACGCAATCCGTTATTGGGACGCAATCGTCGAAGCAAATGAGGAAGGAACGATTCTTGAGGGTAATGTTGTTGAAGTAATCAGCAAGGGCCTCATTGTTTATACAAACGGCGTAAGAATCTTTGTTCCCGCTTCCCTCTCCACGGTTCCGAGAAACGGCAGACTTGAAGACATGCTCAACAAAACCGTTAAGTTTGTTGTCATCGACATTGACAAGCGCCGCCGCAGAGCTGTCGGCTCCATCCGCGAAGCTATGAAGTCCGTCCGCAGGGAAGCACAGGAGAAATTCTGGGCAGAGGTTGAAGAGGGTCAGAAGTTCACGGGCGTTGTTAAGTCGCTCACCGACTACGGCGCATTCGTTGAGCTTGCTCCCGGCGTTGACGGCATGATTCACAGAACCGAGCTTTCATGGAAGCGCATTAAGCATCCGTCGGAGATAGTGAACGTCGGCGACACGGTCGATGTTTATGTTAAGGCTCTCGACCGCGAAAAGAAGAAAATTTCTCTCGGATACAAAAAGATTGAAGACAATCCGTGGGAGATCCTCAAGAGAGATTATCCCGTCGGCAGCAAGATAAAGGTCAAGATCGTAAGAATGACCACCTTCGGCGCGTTCGCTGAGATATTCCCGAAGATGGAAGGACTTATCCACATTTCACAGATCGCAAACGAGCGTATCGACAAGCCGCAGGATGTTCTTTCGATAGGCGACGAGGTTGAGGTTCTTATCACCGACATCGACTTCGACAAGAAGCGCATCAGCCTTTCGATAAAGGCTCTCCTTCCCGCTCCCGAAAAAACGGCAAAGGAAGAAGCTCCGGTTGACGATACTCCCGCCGTCCTCTCGATCGACGAGATGA
>OMRJ01000121.1 GCA_900313475.1 uncultured Eubacteriales bacterium
CGGACGGACAAATCCGTCCCGAATGTTTTTGTCAATCAGCGCGTTGAGCGTATCAAAAAAGCCGTTCACATTGAAAAGCGCTATCGGCTTTGCGTGGCGGGCAAGCTGTTTCAGCGTGAGCACCTCGAAAAATTCCTCGTATGTTCCGATGCCGCCGGGGGCAACGATAAAAGCGTCGGCGTTGTCCTCCATATATTTTTTTCTGTCGCGCATCGAATCGGGATACACAAATTCGTCGCATTCCCCGAACAGGATTCCGGGAACGTCAAAAAAACGCGGCGCAACGCCTGTGATCTTTCCTCCGCCCTTTTTAAATCCGCGTGCCGCCGCACCCATAAGTCCGTTGGTACCGCCGCCGAAAATAAGCGAATGTCCGCGGACGGCAAGCTTTTCGCCGAGATTTTCCACGGCGTCGATGTAGCTGTTGTCAAGCTCGGTGCCCGATGCACCGAAAACACATATTCTCATGTAAGTTCTTCCTTTCTTAGGCTGACGGGATTCGAATCCATGCCGCCCGTCAACCCGAATCAATCGGGGATTGCTCTTTTTCTGTCATAGCTGCGGTAGCGTATTGCCTCCGAGATATGCTTTATGTCGATTATATCGCTGCCGTCGAGATCGGCGACGGTTCTTGCAACACGCAGAATCTTGTCATACGCTCTTGCCGACAGACCGAGCTTATCAAACGCGCTTTTAAGCAACGCCTTTGCGATGGGCGACAAAACGCAGAATTCACGCGTCTGCGCCGGGGTCATTTTTGCGTTGCAGGTCGTGGACGTGCCCGCGAAACGCTTCGACTGAATCTGCCGCGCTCTGTCAACGCGGGCTTTTATTTCGGCGGAGCTTTCCTCAACGGTATCTTTGCCCGTCAATTCGTCGAAATTCACGGGAGGAACCTCAACCTGAATGTCTATTCTGTCGAGCAGCGGTCCCGACACACGCGAAACGTATTTTTCCGCAGCCTGCGGCGAGCAGGTACAGCGGCGCGTGGGATGACCGAGATAACCGCACGGACACGGATTCATCGCGGCAACGAGCATGACCGAACACGGATAGGAAAGCGTGCCTGCGACACGCGAAATGGTTATTTTGCCGTCCTCGATCGGCTGGCGCATCACTTCCATTGCGGCACGCGAAAACTCGGGCATTTCGTCAAGAAACAGCACGCCGTTATGCGCAAGCGACAGCTCGCCCGGACGGGGAACCGCGCCGCCGCCCGAAAGTCCCGCAGAGGAAACGGTGTGATGCGGAGAGCGGAAAGGACGGCTTCTGACAAGCCCCTCGCCCCTTTTAAGAAGCCCCGCAATGGAGTATATCTTCGTGGTTTCGAGCGATTCTTCAAACGTCATGTCGGGCAGAATGCCGGGAATCCGCTTTGCAAGCATGCTCTTGCCCGATCCGGGAGGGCCGACCATAAGAAAATTGTGACCGCCGGCGGCAGCCACCTCAAGCGCGCGCTTTGCAGCCTGCTGCCCTTTAACATCCGAAAAATCGAGCATTGTCTCCGCAGCCGTGGCAGGGACGTATTTCAGCTTTTCGACGGGAACCGGTTCGCCCCATTCACCCGTATCTCTGTTTTCAAGATATGCCGAAAGCTGTTTAACGTGCTTGACACCGTATACATCAATACCGTCGACAACGGACGCCTCCGACACATTCGCAAACGGCACAAACATCCGCTTTATTCCCGCCGCCCGCGCTTCGAGCACCATCGGGAGCACGCCGTTCACCGAGCGCACCTCACCCGAAAGCGACAGCTCGCCTATAAAAGCGCAGTCCGACATATCGGGAGAGGGCTTGCGCAGAGAATAAACGATTGCAATAAAAATCGGCAGGTCGTAGAGCGAGCCTTCTTTTTTTACATCGGCAGGCGCGAGATTTACGGTAATGTGATTATTCGAGAAACCGAACCCGCTGTTCTTCACAGCCGCCCACACTCGCTCCTTCGCCTCATTTACGGCGGCATCGGGAAGTCCGACGATATCAAAACGGTATTTGCCCTGCGAAATAAAAACCTCCGTTTCCACAGGGAATGTGTGCAGACCGAAAATGCCGATGCTGTTTACCTTTGAGAGCATTTTAACTTCCTCTTTCCCTTTCAGAAATTGCAGTGCTGCAAAGCACGGATCACAGACATGAATATAATGTTCAGACGCGTCTTGTCGTATTGCTTAAGGCGTATCACTTCTTCCGCTTTTACGGGTTCAAAGAAGCGCGCAACGGTGTCAAATGCCGTTTCGGTGTCATATTCCAGAAGCGGAAAAAGTCCGTCTACCCGCGTTTTCAAAGTAAACAGCAGCTCGCCGAGCTTGTAATTCACCTTTTCATCATAGCCGAGCCGTGACAAAAAGCATTCAAGTGCGGCGAAAAACATATCTTGTTCACTCGGTTGATTTTTTTTCGCAAGCTCGGACAAAATGTATGAGCAGCCCTCCAGCTTATTTACACGCTGCACATGCACAAACGGCGAAAAATCGTAGTTTGCCTCGGTTTGCGTCATAAGCGACGTAAACTCGTCGGATACATGAAAAAGCTTTTCAGGCTCGGTATCGGGTTCAAATGTGTATGTGTCACCGTAAAATCTGCCGTATTCCTTCATGCAGTCGTTGTAGCCGAGCGTCATCGAGAACTCCAGCGCATCCTTTTCAAAATTGAGAAAAGTGCCGAGATCCTTTGACGGCTTGATATAATGTATCCACGGATGGCGGATGTAGCCCATATGAACTCGGTCGGGCTTCAGATCTATGACAGTCACGCGGCGGGCGCCGAGCTTAAAAGCCGTCGCGACCGGAATATTATCGAAATATCCTCCGTCGACATACTCATGCCCGTCCACTTCAAATGCGGGAAAAACGGGGAATGCCGCAGCGGACGCAGCTATCCACTTCCATGCGTTTTCGCGGTCGGTCATCTGCTCCTTCAATATCTCACACGGTTCAAACGACGGGTAACGTACTGTCATAAGTCCGTAGTCGATGTCGGAGCCGAAAAATTTCTCCGCGTTAAAATAGTGCTTCAGTCTGTCAAGAAACGGCGTAACATCCGCGCCCTTTCTGTTGACATAGGTCTTTATAAAAGGTATGAGCTGATCCCTCTGACCGAATATGGCATCGAACGACTTCTCAAAATTTATGCCGTTCACCATGACGCCCGACACATCAATATTCGACCACATCTCCTCTGCGGCGTCAAAATCGTGCTGCACGTAAAATGCGGCGTTCACCGCGCCTATCGACGTTCCCGTCGCGATGTCAAAGCTCTCGCCCAGTTCGTTGAGAGCTTTCCAAACGCCTATCTGATATGCGCCCTTGGAGCCGCCGCCCGCAAAAACTATCGCCTTCTTCATTTCATGACCTCCGTTCCGTTTAAGTATTGTTTTTATCGGTCGCTTTTTTTCCGAGAAGCCCTGCGGCATTAAGAAGATGCTTGCGCAGCGCAGGCTTCTGCGCCCATATGTGCTCGTAAAACCTCCACATCGCATCGCTTTTCCGCATGGGCTTGCCGTCACGGATAACGCTGTCGCATCGGGCAAGCACGGCGGAAGTCTTTATCGGCCCCTCGGCGTAGGTGTGGGCATCGCCCATAAACCAAAGTTCACCGTTTTTCACGGCACATACGCGGTGCAGAAGCAGCCGTCCGCCGCAGTCAAACAAAAGCACGTCGCCGCGCGAGACTTTTCCGTCAAACGGAGTAAGGAGCGCGGTGTCGCGCCCGTCGGCGAGGAAAGGCGCCATGCTGCCTCCCGTCACGGTGAGAGGAAAAGGCGCGCCGCCGTCCTGCGCGAAAAACTCCGGCAAAAATTTTTTAAGTTCTTCGGACGTGAGAAGCTTTTTTTTCACGTCTCTGTTTCTGTCACTGTCCATACCGTTCAATAAAAACTATTCAAAAGGCTTATTCTCATCGGTAAGAAGACCGAGCCTTATAACGCGCTGTGCGGTTATGTCGCGTCCGAGCCTTGCGGACACTGCGCATGTAAGCTGCTGCGGGTTGAGATTGAATACGCTGCCCGCGGGAAGCACGACGTCAAGGACGGTTTTTCCGTCCTCCGCGCGTATTTCAAAGCTTTTTATATGCTCGCTTACGTTCACTGTTTTGACTATCTTTTTATTTCCTTTTTTTCCGCTCTTTTCGCACGTCAGCTCACCGCATGTGAGCGCGTCGAAAAGCTCACTCTCCGTCACGCCGCCGTAATAAACGCGGTATGAGCCGAACGCTATCGCGGCAGGCTTGTACACGGGCGTCGTCACCGCTTCAATCTTAAGTCCCTCCGGCATTGCGCCGTTAAGCCTGTTTTTTATTTCCTCGGGCGTCATGTCGTCCACTATGCGGATATCGACCGGCTCGCGCAGTCCCTCCGTGCCGAGGGAGAGCGCAAGCAGAAACGATATGTAAGGATGCGGATTAAAGCCCTCGGTATACCAAAGAGGGATTTCGGCGCGGCGCACCGCACGCTGCATAAGGCGGAACATATCGAGATGCGAAACATATTTTATTCTGCCCTGCTTCGAGAGCCAAAGTCTCACTTCAAACATTCGCATTTTCCTCCGTTGAGCTTATTTGAGCCGCAGCCTGCACACTGAATGCGGCAGTGGGGCGTTGTTTTTGCCTCATACGCCTTTTTTGCCTCTCGCATAAGGAACGATTTTGTAACGCCGAAATCTATGTGATCCCACGGCAGCACCTCATCGAACGAGCGGCGGCGGTTGGCATAGAAAGCGGGATCGATGTTCAACTCGGCAAACACCTGCTGCCATACATCGAATTTGAAAAGCTCGCCCCAGCTGTCAAACCTGCAGCCTCTGCGCCACGCAAGCTCTATCGCGTCGGCAAGACGGCGGTCGCCGCGCGCCAAAACGCCCTCAAGGAAGGAGGTGGGGATATCGTGAAATGCAAGCGAAATTTTCTTCGACGGCACGGTTGCCTTGAGATGCTCCTGCTTTGCCTTAAGCTCATCGGGGGTCGCCTGCGGTTCCCACTGGAACGGAGTAAACGGCTTCGGAACAAAGCTTGACGCACTCGCGCCGACCGTCACGCCGCGTCCCTTCGGGCGGTCGGGACATGCGTAAAACTCATCCACGACCTTTTTCGCAAGTATGCCGATCCCCTCCACATCCTCGTCCGTTTCGGTAGGAAGACCTATCATAAAATAGAGCTTCACGGCGCTGTAGCCGCCGGCAAACGCGGTGCGGGAGGTGGACAGTATCTCGTCTTCGGTAATGTTTTTGTTTATGACGTCGCGCATACGCTGCGTGCCCGCTTCGGGCGCGAAGGTAAGCCCCGAACGGCGCACACTCAACAGCTTCTGCATCAGTTCTTCGGGGAAATTGTCGATACGCAGCGACGGCAGCGCAATATTAACATTTTCTTTCGGCGTCCATTCGAGCAGCTTTGTGAGCAGCTCCTCGATGCGGGTGTAGTCGGAGCTTGAAAGAGAGCAGAGCGATATCTCGTCGTAACCCGTGTTCTTTATCAGCTCTTTACACTGTTCGTTTATCGTGTCGGGTTGTTTTTCCCTTATCGGGCGGTAGATAAATCCCGCCTGACAGAAACGGCAGCCGCGAATGCATCCGCGGAATATCTCATGCGTCACTCTGTCGTGCACCACGTCTATGAACGGCACGACAAAGCTTTTGGGGTACGACACCTTGTCGAGGTCGCTTATAACGCGTTTAACAACCTTTTCGGGTGCGCCGTCCTTCGGCTTCACCTCTTTTACGGTTCCGTCGCCGTTATAAGTAATGTCGTAGAGCGACGGAACATACACGCCGGGTATCTTCGCGGCTTCGCGCAGAAATTCATCCTTTGACGAGCCTTTTGCCTTATGTATCTTATACAGATCCATTATCTCGCTGTTTACTTCCTCTCCTTCGCCGAGCGAGAACAGGTCAAAAAAGTCCGCCATCGGTTCGGGATTGCACACGCACGGACCGCCGCCCATGACTATCGGGGACAGCGATTTTCTGTCGGCGGAGCGCACGGGAAGTCCCGCAAGATCAAGCATATTGAGCACATTCGTGTAGCACATCTCATACTGGAGCGTGAAGCCGATAAAATCAAAGTCCTTTATCGGGTCGCCGCTTTCGAGCGCATAGAGAGGGATTCCCTCCTCGCGCATTTTCTCCTCCATGTCGGGCCACGGGGCAAACACCCGCTCGCACCATGTGTCGGGGCGGTCATTCGCAATCGAATAGAGTATCTTGATTCCGAGATGGCTCATGCCTATCTCATATGAATCGGGAAAGCAAAACGCATAGCGTATGTCGACGCTGTTTTTATCCTTGACCGCGCTGTTCAGCTCGCCGCCTATATAGCGCGCGGGCTTTTGAACGAGCGGGAGTATTTTTTCAAGTCTGTTGTCCAACAAATTACACCCTTTCATCAAAACGACGTGTAGGCTGACGGGAATCGAACCCATGTAGCCCGTCAGCCTAAAAAACAATCCGATTTATTTTACCATTTTTCGCAGTTTATTTCAAGTGCCGGCACGCTGTTTTTTGCAATGCGCAATAAACGAGAAAAACAGCGAGGAAAAGGGTGTTTTCGCCTGCGGCTGTGAGATATGCGCACACGGCGCACAAAACAAAAAAGACGGCTCCGCCGCAGACGGAGCAGATACGACGCGCCCTGTTCTCAGACATGTGCAGCAGAAGGATATCCGACAGAATGCGCCCTCCGTCGAGAAATGTCATCGGAAGAAGATTCACCGCGCCGAGCGCAATATTTGCTTCGGCGGCGCGAATAAACCGCTCTCCGCCCGTAGCGAAGAACAGCATTGCGGCGCCCGCGGCGATCGCAATATTAACGAGAGGTCCGGCGGCGGCTGCCGCGATATCGTTTTTATACGGCAGCGCTCCCGACAGCCTGCTCTCTATCCTCGCCCCTCCGGGCGACAGAAAAAGCGTGAGAGATCTGTCGCCCAGTCCCAGCAGAACGGCGGCGTGCCCGGCTTCGTGCAGAAGCGCCGACACAAACACAAGCGTCAGCGACTCACCGAGCCTTGAATTTGCCGCGAACGCGCAGAACGCGGCAAACGGGAAGCCTATATGTATACGCACACGCCCGAGCCTTATGTACATCAGCCGAGCGGCACCGCTTCGTCGAGAAGAAAAGACGGATCAAGCTTTTCGCCGTCGCGCTGTACCTCAAAATGAAGATGCGGCCCCGTGGCAAGTCCCGTTTCCCCCACAAAGCCGATAACGTCGCCCTTTCGTATGCGCACGCCCTTCTCTGTGTTCACCCTGTCCATATGGCAGTAAAGCGTACACAAACCGTTATCGTGGAGCAGCTTCACGTAATTCCCTGCGGCTTCGCCCACGCCTGTGTCACAGACGGTGCCGTCGAGCGCCGCAAGAATCGGCGTCCCCTTCGGGGCGGCTATATCCGTACCGGAGTGAAAACCGTCGGTGCCGTAGACAGGGTGCACTCTTTTTCCGAACAGCGACGTAACCTTTCCCGAAACGGGCAGGCACGGAACGTCGCCCGCCTCATAGAAAGCAAAATTCAGGCAGTCCTCCGCTTCGCGCTCATTAAGGTCTATCCCGCCCGCCGATAAGTCGTTTGAAGTGTCCGTTTCTTTGCCTGACGTTTCGCCGTTTGTGCCTTTGCCGCCTTTTTCCGCAGCGTCCTCCGTCGGAGCGCATGTCGTTTCTGCGGGTCGGCGCAGAATCGGGATACCCGATGACAGATCGATTCCGCCGCTCATAAGCGACGAAAATTCCTCCCGCATCTCATCAAACAGCGGACGGTCAAGCTTGTACACCGCGCCGATAACTGCACCGATTATCAGGCACACCGCCAGCTGCACGACCGTCAGCTTTATAAACATGTCGTTTTTGTTCGTCCTTTTCACCGTGAGCGGTACTTCTCGCATATTATTCCCCCTGCGTGTCCGAGCCGAAAAAAAACGGCTCCGTTTGATAGATTATATGCACAGGGAAACAAAACAATTCGGCACACCTGTCTTCCTGCATTTGATTTTTTTCAAATCACACACGCCGTTTTCGCGAAAAATCATAAAGCCGCATGAATGACGGAGCAAGCAAAACCGATACGGCGTATGCCGTTTCCGACCCGAACGAGCTTTCTTCAGCCTTTTACGGCACACCGAGGCACCGTTATTTCTTCTTAAAAATACGCTCTATCAGTTCGGCTATTTTGAAACGCACCTCATATTTCGGCGACTGCTCCACCACCTTGCGCTCATGCGCGGGAAACACCGCTGCGCCGTCCTCATCCTCACGGGTAACGGCGGGAAGGCACAGAGGAGGAAACATCACACACCACCAGTTTTTACCCTTGCCCTCGCCGAGCACTATCCGCACCGCCTCATATTTACCTGCAGGGAGCGTTATATCGCCGTAGGCTCGCGTATCGAAATATTCGCTGACCGTCTCCGCGCGCACTCCGTAATCAAAACCGTTTTCGCGCAGCGCGGCGGTTGCCGCCTGTTCTATTTTTTCAAGTTCGGGAGTAATTCTCCGTTCGGCTTCGTCCGCCGTGACGGAGCCGTCGAAAATATCGGCGCCCGTTTCAAGCACTCTGTCGCGGACAAGCAGCTTCACAGCCTGATCCGCTTCGGAATCGGAATTTGCGATGACATGCAGCCGCAGCACATCCTCATGTACACATTTTGCCGATGCAAAAAAGCTCACCACGCTGCAAAGCGCAATGCTCAAGGTGAGCAGAACGGCGCTTAAAGCATAGAGAGCCCTTTGTGATTTCAGTGCAAATAATATGTTCTTCATTTTTTTGCGTCCTTTCAAACCGTTTTGATCTCGAAGAAAGCTTTCGGAGAACAGTTTGGGACGCGCCGTGCGGTTTTATTCACTCGTTGAGGTTTTATTTTCCGCTCACGGTTTCGCACACCGTGACGAACGGCACCTGCAGCCGCAGCTTTTCGGCAGCCGTCTGCGCTTCTCTTTCATTTTCAAACAGTCCGTAATACGCCGAGCCGCTGCCGGACATAGATGAAAAGAACGCGCCGTTTTCATTCAGCGTTTTCTTAACAGAATCCCCCTCCGCAACATCGGTCAGCTCCTCAAATATATTAAACGCCCGCGAAAATGCACTGCGCCACTCGCCGCGCGACGCATAAAAAACAAAATCCGTAACATCGGGATGGCGAAGCCTTTCCGCGCCGTCAAACCGTGAAAACGCCTTTCCGGTTGAAACTCCGGCATCGGGCTTTGCAATCACGCACCACGCCCCGAAAGCCGGCAGCGGCGCCATCACTTCGCCTTTATTCAGGCACAGTGCCGTGCCTCCGCGCAGACAGAACGGAACGTCCGCACCGACGTTGAGCGCAATATCAAACAGCTCGTCCGCCGTCACGGCATCGGGCATCATTCCGTCGAGCGCACGCAGAACCGCCGCCGCATCGGCGCTGCCGCCTCCCAGCCCCGCCTCATGCGGGATGTGCTTTTCGATGTATATACGCACTCCGCACGCACTGCCGGTCTTTGCGAGAAACAGCCGAGCCGCCCTGAACGCCGTATTGCGCGAATCGGTCGGCACCGTTTTGTCGGAGCAAGCGATCTCGATTCCGCCGCCGTCGGATATATCTACTCTGACCCGGTCGCAAAGTCCAACGCTCTGCATAACCGTGCTTATCGCGTGATATCCGTCGGGGAGAACCCCTGTCAGATCGAGAATCAAATTTATTTTTGCAAAAGCTGCAAGCTCCATTCGGCACTCCATCCTTTAATTGCTTTTTCGGTGCGCGAAGCCTCTGCCGCGTCACCTTATGTCTGTATTTTAACATATCTCCGTTTTTTTTCATATACCGTTTGCAATTTTTTTTGTTTCTGTGTATACTTAAGCTGACGGGACTTGAACCCGTGTCGGTTTTGACCGGTCGGATTTAGCTCATGCCGCGTTAAAACCCTTGCAAATACGTCAAGTA
>OMRJ01000187.1 GCA_900313475.1 uncultured Eubacteriales bacterium
TCGCTTATAAATGCGCTCGCGACGCGCCGACTTGCTACCAACTTTTTTCGGTTTCAGGCGGTCGGGTGTTGTGCATTGTCCTTTCCGCTTGTAGGTGGAAAACGAATGCAAGTGCCGTTCGGTCGGGCGACGGGGGAACATGAAATTGACGAATAAATTTATATTACGTAATTGTTTCAATCCATGCAATGCCAGTCCGTCGAACGCACGTTTCGTTATAATTATCTGTACATCCTCGCGGTCGGCGCAGGTGCACCGACACTACATTCGGTATGCCGGGCTTACGGCTTATGTTAACTCCGATTTCGGGATTACAAAATGATCCGTGTTGTCTATTGTTATATCCGCGTTTTCGGCAAGCCTTTCTTCCTCGGTCTGCGCGGCGGCGCGTTTTTTCGCCTCGTCCTCCGAAATGCCGTCGCGCTTCATGATTCTGCTTATCCGGACACTTTCGGGTGATGTTACACGCACTGTTTTGTCACATATTTTGTCAAGTCCCGACGTAAAAAGCAGAGGTGCGTCGAGAAGAATCAGGCTGTATTTTCCGCGCAGCGCGTCGACCTCGGCACGGCAGCGTTTTATAATTTCGGGATGCGTTATGTTTGTCAGGTCACGCGTATTTTCCGCGCTTGAAAATGCTATTTCAGCCAGTTTATGCCGCAAAAGCGAACCGTCGGGAGCAATGATATCGCTGCCGAACCGTTCCGCAAGTTTTTTCAGGACGGGCGAACCCTTTTCTGTCACCTCGCGCGCTATCCTGTCGGCGTCGACGACGGCTGCTCCGTTTCGTTCAAGCTCGCCGCACACGGTGCTTTTTCCTGCGCCCGTGCCGCCCGTTACTCCTATCACGGTGCTTTTTATGTCGTTCAGAAAACGGAACGCCGCCGAACGGTAGAGCCTGTTGCACACGCCCAGTCCGACGCCTTTTTCGCTCGGAGCACGCGAAAACACGTGCTTTGCGCCCGTCTCGTCAAGCTCGCGGAGCGCGTCAAACAGCCTGTGCGACTGTGTGAGCGGCTCATCCGCACGCCCCATTGTGACGCACGGCAGCGGCATGTCGTTTTCCTCGCCCTCAAAACACAAAATCGTGTCGGCATCAGTCGGGTGACTGTTGACGTATTCGATAAATTCTTTTTTGTTGCCGCGCACTACGGAAACCTCCGCTTTCGGCGCATAGTGCTTGTATTTCATGCCGGGTGACGCGGCTTTAACGCCGTCCGCAAGAGGGTTGAGCACTGCCGGGTCGACGTAAACCTCTCCGAGCACCTCGCGAAGCTGTTCGAGCGTCACCGCGCCCGGACGCAGCAGTCTCGGCGGATCGGTCGCAAGCGTCACCACTGTCGATTCGATTCCGAAATCGCAGTCGCCGCCGTCGATTATCGCGGGAATGCGCGTGTTCATGTCGTCATAAACATATTTAAATGCCGTCGGACTCGGAAAACCCGAAATATTCGCGCTCGGAGCGGCTACGGGAACTCCGGCGGCTTTCAGAAAAGCACGCGCAACGGGATGCGACGGACAGCGCACGGCTACGGTGTCAAGTCCCGCGCTTACTTCGGGCGGAATTATGTCGCTCTTAGGCAAAATAACCGTAAGAGGACCCGGCCAGTATTTCTCCGTTAGGCGCTTAACGCTTTCGGGGACTTCCTTTACAAGCGGATACAGCTCCTCAATTTCGGTGATGTGTACTATCAGCGGATTGTCCTGCGGACGCCCCTTTGCCTCGAATATCTTTTTCACGGCGTGTCCGTCGAGCGCGTTTGCGCCAAGTCCGTACACCGTCTCGGTAGGAAAAGCGACAATTTCACCGCATTTGATGAATTGCGCCGCTTCCCGAAGCTCGTCCGCCTGCTTTTGCGGATTGGTAATTGTGTAGATTTTTGTGTTCATATATATCAGCTTTCGGTGTTGTTTTTCAGCTTTTCGGCAGTGTCAGCCGTGATGAGAGCGTCGATAAGCTCGTCGAGTGCGCCGTTAAGAATCGCTTCCAATTTATACAGCGTCAGTCCGATGCGGTGGTCGGTGACTCTGCTCTGCGGATAGTTGTAGGTGCGGATGCGCTCGCTTCGGTCGCCTGTGCCCACCTGGCTGCGGCGCTCGCCCGCTATCTCTTTTTCATGCTTTTCGCGCTCAAGCTCAAGCACGCGCGAACGCAATATCTTCATCGCCTTGTCTTTGTTTTTATACTGGCTTCGCTCATCCTGACACTCCACTACTATTCCTGTGGGAATGTGAGTTATACGGATAGCCGATTCTGTCTTGTTAATGTGCTGACCGCCCGCGCCCGATGACCGGAATGTGTCGATTTGAAGGTCGGCGGGGTTTATCTCCACATCTACCTCCTGTGCTTCGGGCAGCACCGCCACAGTTACGGTCGAGGTCTGAATTTTGCCGTTCGACTCCGTCACCGGGATGCGCTGAACGCGGTGCACGCCGCTCTCGAATTTGAAGCGCGAATATGCGCCCTCGCCCGAAATCATGAAGGAAATCTCTTTATAGCCGCCGAGCGTGGTTTCGTTTGCGTACAGAATTTCGGGACGCCACCCTTTTGTCTGAGCGTACATCGAATACATTCTGAAAAGAACTCCCGCAAACAGTGCGCTTTCTTCTCCGCCCGCGGATGAACGTATCTCGATTATAACGTTTCTGTCGTCGTTTTCGTCGCGCGGGAGCAGCAGAAGCTTAAGCTCCTCTAAAAGACGCTCGCTTTTTTCCCGCCCCTCGTCGTATTCCTCGCGGACAAGCTCTTTGAAGTCTTTGTCTTCCGCCGTGCTGTCGAGAATTTCTTTCGCTTCGCGCACCGCAGCGTCATTCTTTACATACTCGCGGTATTTCTCCACAACCGGCGTGAGCGTTTTCAGCTCCTTTAAAAGAGGCGTGGAAAGTGAAGCGTCCGCCGCAATCTCCGGTGAACAAAGGCGGTCGTTTATAAAATTGTAACGTTCTTCAACTTGCTTTAATTTTTCAATCATATTCAATGTGCAGCTTTTCCTATATTTATGTTATATAATCAACAGCGTTTTCAATTCGTCAATTTCATGTTCCCCCGTCGCCCGACCGAAAAACATTTGCACACGTTTTCTGTCTGTCGGCAAAAATTTTTGTTCCGACTTTATCCCTGTGCTGTTCTTATAACTTTTTTTATATTTTTTTCGGCTTTGATTCGCGGCACCATAACTTCTCTGCCGCAGCCTGTGCATTTCAGCTTGAAGTCGATTCCGGAGCGCAGAACAGTGAAGGTTTTCGCTCCGCACGGATGCTGCTTTTTCATTTCGAGCATGTCACCGATTCTAACGTCCATTTTATCCTCCCGAAGTAAATACATTCTTTTTTATTTTATCATACTTTTTACAAAAGTTAAATACCTATTTAGTACGATAACTTAATTTTGAACCGAAATTTTGAACATTTGTTAAAAAGGAGATAACCGCATGAACGGAACATACTTCCCTGAGGGAATAATTATATCGGATAACGAGAACAGGACGGCGTTTTCGTGTTTATCGTCGCTTCGTGACGCCGCGCTGCGCGGAACGGTGCTTGAAGCCGTGGCAACCAAATGCGACCGTGACCACGCATTGCATGTCGATCTCGGCATTATGCAGGGCATAATTCCCAAAAATGAAGGCGCAATAGGCATCGAGGACGGCTCCGTGAGGGACATTGCGCTTATTTCGCGTGTCGGCAAACCCGTTTGTTTTGTCGTGACTGAAATAAAAAAGAACGCGGACGGCAAGCTGTACGCCGTTTTGTCGCGTCGAAAAGCACAGGAAAAATGCCGCCGTGAGTACATAGACGCACTGCTTCCCGGAGATGTTATCACCGTGCGAGTAACCCGAACTGAGTCTTTCGGTGTTTTTTGCGACATCGGCTGCGGCATTCCCGCGCTGATTCCCATTGACGCGGTGTCGGTGTCGCGCATTCCGCACCCGTCCGCAAGATTTTTTAACGGACAAATTATAAAAGCAATAATAAAAAGCCGCGACGGAAACGGTCGTATCACACTCACACACAAGGAATTGCTGGGCACATGGAAAGAAAACGCGGCAAAGATAAGCGTCGGAGAGACTGTCCCCGGCATTGTGCGTTCGGTTGAGAGCTACGGAATTTTTGTGGAGCTTGCGCCGAATCTCGCAGGGCTTGCCGAATATGACCCCGATATCAAAGAGGGACAAAGTGTGGCGGTTTTTATAAAAAGTATAATTCCCGAAAAGATGAAAATTAAACTCGTTATCGTCGATAAGGGCGAACCGCGCCCTCCGGAGTATGTCCGCGACTGCTTTTTCCGCGAATCGCACATGACATATTTCAGGTATTCGCCGCCCGAATGCGATAAAGTGGTTGAAACGGTGTTCGGAATATAGGCGGAAAACACGGGCGAATGCCGTGCGGTTTGTCGACCGATGAACGCAACGGCATTGAAATTTTATAAATCCGACTCCGCAGGGGTTCCGATTCCCGATAAACGGAGTTTTACGGATTTCATTGCGAAGCGAATTTATCCCACCGGCGGGATGCTCTGAACACAGCAGGTATATCATTAAAAAAACGGCTCTTTCGAGCCGTTCTTTTATGTATCAGTTCATAAGCCCTTTGAGGTAATTCACCGCAAGCGCGATGTCGTCCGCAGGGGTGTCTCCGCATTCTCTTTCGACAGTCAAAAATCCCTTGTAGCCGATGTCCGCGAGTGCGTCGAGGTACGCCGGGAACGGCACGCTGCCCTGTCCGAGCGGCACCTCATCGAAGCTGTGTCCCGTGACGAGCGCATCGTCGCGCTTGATTCCGTACACAATTTCGGGATCCTTGTAGAAGTGGTTGACGCCGTCCTTCGCGTGAGTGTGGACGATGTATTCACGGAGATTATATACCGCCTTGACAGGATCGTCGCCCGTCACCATGACGAGGTTTGCGGGGTCGAGGTTAACGCCTACGCCCGTTGAGTGGAGCGAATCGAGGAAATCCTTGAGAACCGCGCTCGTTTCGGGTCCTGTTTCGACCGCAAAATGCGCATTTATCGAGTCGGCATATTCGGCAAGCTCGCCGCATGCCTGCTGCATTATTTTGTAGCGCGGATGAAGCGGAGACGCGGGAACAACGCCGATGTGCGTGGTTACAACGTCCGTTTCAAGGTCCTTTGCAAGGTCAAGAATACGCTTTGATTTTTCGACAAGCTCCGGGTTTTGCTCCTCATCGCCGAAGCCGTGACCGAGGTCGCCGCAGAGTGCCGAAATTACAAGACCGTTTGATTTCACAAGGTCGAGGAACTCCCGTCTTTTGACCGGAGACATGTTTTCGGGTGCCATCTCACCGCGCGTGGCGTACACCTGAATGCCCTGTGCGCCAAGCTCCGCCGCCTTTTTCACTGCGGACGGAATGTCGATTTTGAAGCTGTTAACAATGATACCGATAGGAAAATTACGCATAAATTTTCTCCCTTCAATATAGTAAAACTACACGGTCATGCGACCGGAAAATACAGTGCCCGAACAGTGTTATTCGCGCTTTGCGTGCTTTGTTTCGCAGGTCGGAACGGCTTTGCGCCGGAATGGTTTTCCCGACTTGTTTTTGCCGCTTTAAGACAGTTTTTCGTGCCTTTTTACAAATTCCGCAAAAAATCTTTCAATCTTCTCCGCGCCGCCCTTTGAATTGCTCTCAATATTCAGCGGCATGACGGGGTCGTGGACGCTTAAACGCAGCAGCAGCCAGCCGTCGCCGTGCTCCTTGTCAAAATTGACTCTGAAGCCCTCGCGGTTGTCGGGCGCGGGAGTGAGAAAATCAAACGTCTTGCAGTATTCCTCAAGGTCGGCAAGCACGGTTTTTCCGTATTCCGCAAAGTCGCGGCAGTTTATTTTATACCTGATTTCTTTTGCCTCCGCAGGCATTTTAAGGTCGGTGAGAAGCTCGGTAAGCTCGTGACCATTGCTGCGCAATTCGGCAAAAAGTATAATAATGCGAGCCATTAAATAAGCGCCGTCGTCAAGAAAGAAGTTGTCGCGCAGTGCCGCATGCCCCGAGGTTTCTATGGCGAGCGGACAGTCGATTCCCGCCGCATTCAGCTCCTTTGCCTTGTTTATAACATTTTTGTATCCCCTGCGGTAGCGGTAATGGACGCCGCCGAGGTTCTTTTCTATAAACTCCTTAAGACCGTCGCTCGTCACGCTGTCGGTAACAACAGTGCCTCCGGGCGCGTCCCTGAGAGCAATCGCCGACGCAAGCGCCACAAGCGCATTGCGGTTTATCTCCCGTCCGTCCGCGCCGACGCATGCCGCGCGGTCAACGTCCGTGTCGAAAATAATGCCTAAGTCAGCCTTGTTTTTAATCACACTGCGGCAAATATATCCCATTGCCGTCTCGTTTTCGGGGTTCGGAATGTGGTTCGGAAACATTCCGTCAGGCTCCAAAAACTCGCTTCCCGAAATGTCGGCTCCGA
>OMRJ01000199.1 GCA_900313475.1 uncultured Eubacteriales bacterium
ACGGAGATCTCGGTCCCGATCAGGTAATAGGCGGGTGGAGACGCTACTCGAACAAAGACGTCAACAGAAACGTCCTGTTCTCCTACGGCTGGGGCGACGGCGGCGGCGGACCCACCAGAGACATGCTCGAAAAGGGTCGCAGAATGTCCGCAGGCATTGAAGGCTGCCCCGTTGTTAAGCAGGAATTTGCGCGCGATTTCTTCGACCGGCTCGCGAAAGAGGTCGAGGGCAGCGACCGTCTTCCCGTATGGTCGGGCGAATTGTATCTTGAGTTCCACCGCGGAACGCTCACCGCGCAGGCAAGAAACAAAAAGTATAACAGAAAAAGCGAATATCTCTATCAGGATGCCGAAACGCTCGGCGTACTCGCAAAGCTGCTTGCAAATAAAGAATACCCGTCCGAAAAGCTGCTTGACGGCTGGAAAATAATACTTCTGAATCAGTTCCACGACATAATTCCCGGCTCGTCGATAGCCCCGGTCTATGAGGACTCAAAGGAACAGTATGAGCAGATAGGCGAAGCGGGACGCGATATGGTCGCGTCGAGTGAAAAAGCGATTGCCGACAGCGTCGCATCCGACGGCATGACCGTTACCGTGTTTAACACGCTCGGTTTCACGAGAACAAGCGTCGTAACGGTAGATACCCCCGCCGACGGCGACTTTTACATTGCAGACGCCGACGGAAAAGCGGCACCGTCGCAGCTCACCCACTGCGGCAGGCTCGCATTCCTTGCAAAGGACGTGCCGTCAAAGGGATATAAGACATTTAAGGTCATATCGGGCAAAGCGAACGCAGCCGTCGGCGTAGCGGTAAAAGACAGCACATTTGAAAACGGATTCTACCGTGTGACATTTGACGGCAACAAGAATATTTCGGAATATTTCGATAAGTCCGCAGGACGCACGGTCGCTCCCGAAAACTCGTCGCTCGGACGTCTTATCGCCTATGAGGACAGAGCGCACAACCACGAGGCGTGGGACATAAAGTGCTATTACGACCAGAAATCGTGGAACATCGACAACGTCAAGAGCGCAGAGATAATCGAATCGGGCGCTGTACGCACGGTCATGAAAGTTGAAAGAGAATTTAATCTCTCGCACATAACACAGTATTTCATTTTCTATCCTCACACCGCCAGAATCGACATTTTCCACGACATCGACTGGAAAGAAAAGCGCATCGCGCTCAAAGCCGACTACCCGGTTGACGTAAACGCCGTAAATGCAACATTTGACATTCAGTTCGGTAATCTCAAGCGTACGGCACACGAGAACACTACATGGGACTTCGCGCAGTTTGAGGTTTGCGGTCATAAATGGGCGGACCTTTCGGACAACGGTTTCGGCTTCTCCGTTCTCAACGACTGCAAATACGGCTGGACGGTCAAGGACGGTCACATCAAGCCCACCCTTTTGAGAAGCGCAACATCACCGAACCACGCCCAGGACAGAGAGCGCCACACATTCACATACGCAATGTACGCGCACAAGGGCGACGTCAGCACCTCATCCGTAGTTACCGAGGCATACGACCTCAATGTTCCGCTCACCGCAGTTGTTTCCGACGCGCACGGCGGCACTCTCCCGACCGGGTTCTCGCTCATAAGCGCCGACAAGCCGAATATCATAATCGAAACGGTCAAGAAAGCCGAGGATTCCGACGCGGTCATTGTACGTATGTTTGAGACATGGAACAGCCGCGCCGAAGCAACCGTTTCGTTCGGGCTTCCCGCCGTATCCGTTTCGGAATGCAATCTCATGGAGGAAAAGGACGTACCGCTCACTCTTGACGGCGGCAGGCTTAAGCTGACCTTCAAGCCATTCGAAATCAAAACGCTGAAGATTAAATTTGCGGAATAACACTTTTGCACGGGCTGTAAAAAACCGGGTTTTTTACAGCCCCGCAGCTTTTTTTGCGGCAGCCGCATTCGCAGCAAGCGCAATTTTTTTCAAGACGCTGCCCGCAGAAGCCGCGGACGGATAAAAGACGTATAAAAAGCAAAACATTTTTTACGACAAACAAAGACTGTATTTCAGACGAAGCTTTATTCTGACCTGCCTCGCGAAATACAGTCTTTTGTTCTTTTATTCAGCTCTTTGACCTGCGTCTGATGCGACAGCGTCAAAGAAAACATTTATTTATTTGCCGCCTTTAAAGAATTTTGCAAGCTGACGGAAGAAGTATGTTATAGAGCAGAACACGCCTTTATACTTAAACAGTCCCGTAGTTCTTGTGTGGCGGTAGCCGCATCGGTCACACGGCTTAATGTCGTCGCTTGTTGCGGGACGTGTTACCGTTTCGCCGCAATCGGAGCATTTGCCCTTGGCTTCGTTGCCTTCGACCGTCCATTCTGACACACTGTGTCCTTTGGCGTCAATTGCAACGGTACGTTCGATTCCGCAAGCGGTGCAGCGCTCGACAGCCTCGCCGGCTTCGGTGCAGGAGGGAGCCTTTGTTACCACGGTGCGAACAAAGCTGTGTTCGCCTGTCGCGGGTTTGTTATCCCCCTTATACTCATCACCGCAAACCGTGCAGACATAAACGGTATATCCGTCGGCTACGCATGTAGGAGCGATGACCGTCTTTTCGTATTTGTGAGCGCCCTTTTCGCCGTAGGTTTTGTTGCATACGGTGCAGACTGCTTCTTCAAGGCATGTAGCATTGCCGCCCTGATGTCCGGGAGCCTTAACTACATTCTCTCTGTACATATGCGACGGATCGTTTTTGCAGATATAAAGGTCGCATTCGTCCGTTTCGCAGTCGCCCGTTACGTGAGTCATAACATAATCGTGACCGAGCTTTTCAATCGGCTCAAGTCCCATAAGAACCTCGCCGCAGTCGGCGCACTTCATACCTGCCGAAACGCCGTCCGTTTCGCATGTCGCGGGAATCTCGTCGACAACAACGCCCGTGTGTCCCTTTGCGGGAATTTCATAATCGATCTCGTCAAGGCAGCGCGTGCATATGGTTTTTGCCTTTCCTTTTTCCGTGCATGTGGGTTCGGTCACTACGGTCATCGGACCGTAGGTGTGACCGTAAGCGGGGGTAAACTTAACCTGAACGTCTCCGCAGCCCGTGCACACGCGCACCTTTTCGCCGAACTCGGTGCAGGTCGATTCTTTTGCGACCGTCCAGTCGGAATAGGTGTGCTCGATCGGAGCAAGCTCTTTTGCCTTAACTGTTATCTTGCCGCAGTCGGCGCAGATAACACCTGCTTTGCTGCCGTAGGCGGAGCAGGTAGCCGCCTCGTTGCTGCCGTAAGAAATTTCGCGGTGATCGGTAGGCTCAATGTTATTCTGCTTAACAATTATCTCGCCGCAGACGCCGCACTTCCTGCCTTCGGTCTTGCCGGCTCTGGTGCAGGTGGGAGCCGTTGCGGGAATAACAACTTCGCTCTCCGCGGGATGATTAAGCTTTTCAAGTGTTGTAACCGTTGTTTTTCCGCAAACGGTGCATGTTACGGTTTCGGTGCCGTTTTCCGAGCAGGTCGCGGGAACGGTAACTGTTTCAAAGTCGTGGTCGATCATAGCCACTTCTTCGATGCCTGTTTCGACAAGTCCGCAGATCTCGCACTTTGTGCCGTCGGTATAGCCTACCGACGTACAGGTGGGAGCTACCGCCTCAACGAATACGAAATTATGAGTAAATGCGGGAATTATTTCGGTTTCAAGTATGTCACACTTGCGGCAGCGTCTCACTTTTTCTCCGCCCACGCCGCACGAAGCAGCCTTTGTAACGACCCAATCGGAGAAATCGTGTTTAAGCTTCACTATTATATTGCCGCCCTTTTCCTCGCCGCATACGGAGCATTTGTATACTGCCGTTACGCCGTTTTCGGTGCATGTTGCGGGCT
>OMRJ01000189.1 GCA_900313475.1 uncultured Eubacteriales bacterium
CCTTGGCTAAGTCGGTTTGCTTTCGCATCTTTTTCCTCCTTTCTGCGGAAATAAAAAAAGCGCATGGACTTGATTGATCCATGCGCTTGACTGCGGATATTCGGTTGTGTGAGAGTTCAACTCATTTCAGAAAGGGAAAAGTATCTTTTTCACATCTACAAAATCGCTTGTTGTTTTTTCTGCCGTAGAAACGGCGAAACCCCCGATAAAATCGGGGGTTTCGGGGGCTACATCTTTTTTGTAGCCCTTTGATGGAGCGGGTGATGGGAGTCGAACCCACACGACCAGCTTGGAAGGCTGGGATTCTACCGCTGAACTACACCCGCAGAACGTTCTCTATTTTATCATCGAAAACTCGCTTTGTCAATACTTTTTTTATTATTTGTTTATTTATTGTTAGGGATTTGCCCGGCGGCATGCGACAATACGCATGCCGCCGGGATTTAGGAGGAATCAATTTTTCATCCAGTCTTCGGGTTTGTCGAGAGCAACCGCCGCGCGGAGAATATAGCGTGCATCGCTTACCGCAACGGCTTCATTCAAGCCGTGCGTAATACTTGCAGCCGCCTGAACCGCGCCCGATATCGTGTCAAGTCCTACTGCCGCACGAAGCGCCAGTCGCGCGTCGCCGACCTGTACATCGCCGTCACAGTCCACGTCACCCATTACTACTATAGTCTGCTGCGTAATAACCGTTCCGCCGGACACTATTGCAACCGTCATGCCCGTCGCTATCTTTGCGCCGGGCTTAACCTCGTTGCCGTCCTTATCGTGAATCTGAGTGTTCCCGCCGGTAGATGTAATTATCTGTGTTACGGTAACACTTGTTACGACTGTTACAAAACCGTCTTTATTCTTTATGTTGTTGTTTTGGTCGTCAACCTTGATTTCGGTAGGCGCAAGCTTTGCAACCGTGCGTGTTTCTTCAAAACCACAGACGGCGCACTTGCGTACGTCAGTGCCCTCGGATGAAGGAGTAGGAGCTGTTTTTGTCTGCCACTCGCCGAAATCGTGAGCAATTTTTTCGGTTGCCGTCTGCGCAATTATCACCTCGCCGCATACGGAGCAGTGCTTGCCCTCCGTCTTTCCTGTCGAAGTACATGTAGCAGGGACTGCCGTGTCAATGACCTCGGTGTGCGCCGTTTTCGGGATATCGTTCTGCGCGATTATCACTTCTCCGCATACGGAGCAGTGCTTGCCCTCCGTCTTGCCTGTCGAAGTACATGTAGCAGGGACTGCCGCGTCTATAACCTCGGTGTGCGCCGTTTTCGGGATATCGTTCTGCGCGATTATCACCTCTCCGCAAACCGAGCAGTGTTTTCCCTCCGTCTTGCCTTCTGCCGAACATGTGGGTTCTACTGCCTCGTCAACAACTTCCGTATGTGCGGTTTTGGGAATAGGCTCTGTATAGAAATGACCGCAGAGAGAACACGTAAACGTCTTCACTCCTGAGGCGGAGCATGTGGCGGGAGTCGTAACCTGTTCGGTGTAAACATGCTCGCATTCACTCTTTGTAACCGACACATTAAACGTTGCCGTGAATCCCTCATATGTGACGGTTATTGTCTGTGTTCCGAGCTTAAGCTTATTGAATTTTGAAAGAGTATAGCCGTTTATTTCTTTGCTTGTACCGTCGGTGTAGGATGCGACAATCTTAAGTCCCGTCGGATCAAAGTCCTCGCCTTTGAGATACTCTGTTTTTGCGGGCAGCGCGGTTATCTCAATTCCCGTTAGTTTAACTCTGTCGTCTATCACGTTGACCTTAAACGTTGCACTGCGTCCTTCATAAGATACTCTGACGGTCTGTTCGCCGTACACTTCGGGGTCATAACCGGAAACGGTAAAGCCGGTTACCTGCTCGATAACGCCGTCGGAATATTTAACACTTACGGTAAGTCCCGTTGTGTCGAGCGCTTCGCCGAATTTGTAGTCCGTTTTAAGGGGTACCGTATTAATCGTAACGGAAGAAACGCTTCTGACGTTTACGGTGAAGCTGTACAGCTCATCATCGCTTCCGAATGCCTTAACCGTGATAACGGACGAACCGTTGTAATTTCCGTAAAGCGTTCCGTTTCCGTTGACGCGAACACAGGAATTATTTGATGTAAACACAAGTACGTCGGTGTTGTCGACCGGCTCGATCTCAAACTCCGGCTTTATCGTTTTTCCGTTAAGCATATATATAGTGTCGGTATCGTTGTTTTTAAGGCAAATGCCCTCAATAGGCTTTGCGATATCTTCAAACTTAAAGCCCATTTCTTTGGCAAATGTCTCTGCATAAGATCCTTTAACGCCCTTTATGACCGTGCGGTCGGTATAGTTAAATGCAGACTTGCTTATGCTCGTCACACTCACCGGAATCGTGATATCCGTCAGATTTATGTCGTTCATGAATGCTTCATCATATATTGTTTTTATTCCCTTGGGAATTACCACCTTTTCAATCGACGGACAGTCCTTAAATGTACGGCTTGCAATCACAGTTGCACCTGTGCCGAAGTTTATGGCTTTAAGCTTCTCGCAGTTCATAAACGCCCCCGAATAAATACCGGTAACGCTGTCGGATAATGTGACGGTTTCGAGCAGGTCGCAGTTTGCAAATGCATATTCGCCTATAGACTTACAGCCGTCGGGTATCTCAACCTTTGTAAATGCATCGCAATTATTAAAAGCATAATCACATATTTTTTCGAGCTTTACCGGCAGGTTGACATTGTTAAGCTTAACACACCCGGAAAAAGCGGAATTTCCTATTTGTGTAATACGGTCAGGTAAATTGATGTTTTCAAGCGATGCACAGTTTTTAAATGCGTAGTCACCGATATATGTAATAGTTTCGGGCAAAACAATGTCTTTAAGCGCAGCACAACCGCTAAATGTTGACCCTGGTATGTAAGGCATTTTTTGCGGCAGCTTTACTTTTTCGAGAGAAGTGCATCCATAAAAAGCTGTTTTTCCAATACTCAAAACAGAGTCTGGTAATTCAATTTTTTTAATCGATAAGCATTCATAAAAACATTCTGCACCTATTTCCGTTAAATCTTCCGGAATACTTATTTTAACAAGCGCAACACACCCGCCAAAACAGCCAACGTTTATTTTTTTTATTCTTGAACCTAATGTAATTTCTGTAAGATTTTTGGAATTGTAAAATGCAAATTTACCGATTTCCGTAACGGTGTCAGGTATTTTTATACTTTTTAATCCGTTACATTTGTAGAAAAGATAGTCCGAAATTTTTGTAATTCCGTTC
>OMRJ01000203.1 GCA_900313475.1 uncultured Eubacteriales bacterium
AAGGAAAACATATCAAAATGCGAAATGCTTTATATAGGGTGTATTGTCGCGGGCGTAAGGCACAAAGCACTCGGAGTTAAAAACATTTTGCGCGAACTGAAAACGGTGCCGAACGGTGCAGTCAAGCTTGTAAGGTATGTTGTTAATAAAATTTTTGCGCGTTGACGGCAAATACCAATGCCGCACGTGAGGTTCGGCTCTGCCGAAACCTCTGTTTTCATGCGAAAAACCAAATATTAGGAATAAACCGGGATTGCGGCGAACGCTGATGCTTCGTCACAATCCTTCTTTTTTTCCGCTTGCATTCGAGTTGCTGTTTGACGTGTTTTCCTTGTAAAACCGTAAGGCTTCCGTGAACTGTTCCTGTCTGTCTGTATATTTTATACATTACTTTAAGAGGTGTTTTCAATTTATAAATACGGGAAAGCATGCTGCTATAACCAAAATCCTATGTAAAAAAGCAAACGGCAGTAAAACACAGAAAAAAGCGGTAAAAAGAATTCTAACGGCTTGCGTCATATACCTGAACCGGCAATAATTCCGAAAATCAAAACTTCTCCGAAGTCTGTTTCATATAACATACGGCTGTTTTTATTTACCTTGCGGATAATTAAACATGATCCGATACCCGATATCAAAATATTTTTTTTTGTCCTTAACATGTTTTATTGTCTGCGTAACCCTGTTTCTTCAAAAAAACCGCGCTCTTTTGCGCCGTTGCAGATTTTTAAAAAATTTTTTTTCTTGCAACGCCCCTTTGACGGCTTACTGTCCGTTTGGTTGACATTTGCTCTAAAACGCGTTACAATACATTTGTAAAAAATACCGAAGAAAAAGAAAGGAATTCGGCAATGAACAAACAAAAATCAACTCCTGCAAAACGCGTTCTTGCAATTCTGTTGAGCGTTTTGATGCTTATCGGCATTTGTCCCGTCGGCATCGCAATCCCCGAAGCAAAGGCGGCGGGTTTATCAAACTACAATGCACTTGCCGCCGTTGACTGGGCAAAATCACATTGGAACGATATCAATTCCGTGCTTCTCGGCAAAGGATATTTCTCGAACGGCGGAGACTGCGCAAACTTTGTTTCGCAGTGCATTTACATGGGCGGACTTGATATGAACGACAACTGGAACACCTCCGGCTACATGGCACATTGTTCTTCAAACAGTCAATGCTCATGGATCAATGCGCATCGGCTGTGGGAATATGTTGTTTCGATAGGCGGTACATCGGTTCGGAATCCGTCCGCGTCCGAAATCAGCATAGGCGATCTGCTGTTTTACAAAACACGCAAAGACGGCAAAATGCACCACAGCGCGATAGTCATCGACATTGAAAACGGAACACCCGTTATTGCGGCGCACTCCACGGTAAGAAACGGTGTGGAAACGCGCTACACCACGTCCGACTGGCACTGCAGCAATGCGGGCAAAAACACCTATCTCGTTAAGATGAACGGTTCGTTGTGTGTTGCTCCGAATCCCAAAAGCTTTGACGTCTACACGGCAGCCGTTAAGAGCGAGCGTCTTTATAAATCGACCTCGACATCATCGGGCTTTTACACGACCTTTCAAAAAGGCGAATACGCTCATGTATATGAGACAAAAACAGAAGGCGGAGTGACATGGGGCAAAACATTCCGCTACGGATATTGGGGATGGATCCGTCTTAACAGGTTCAATTATCAGAGCCGTCAGGAATCCTACCGTCCGTCGCACCTTATGGGAGACTGGTATGTGAAGCAGCCGTCAAACTGCCGCGAAAACGGCTATGAACAGCGCGACTGCTCCCGATGCGGCTACTATGAAACGCGCACGGTAACCGGCGGACACAAGGTGACAAAGCAGCCGACATGCCTCAACGGCTCATACTGCGACTACTGCGGAACAAAAGTTAAAGACGCTCTCGGTCACAGCTTTTCGGGATGGTCGACATCGAAAGCGGCAACCTGCACCGCGGGCGGACAGGAAAAGCGAGCCTGCACCCGATGCGGCTACGCGGAATACCGCAGCACAAACGCGCTCGGACATAATTATTCGGGTGCCGTTTCATCCGCGCCGAACTGCGTGCAAAACGGCACGGCAACCTACAAGTGTACGCGCTGCGGTTCTGTCTACACACAGCTTACAGACTCAGGAAATCAGTGGTCGGAGTGGATGACTGCCGATTACAGAAGCTCAATTCCGTCCGACAGAATAGAGACAAAAACACAGTACAGATACAGAGATAAACAATACACCGAATCTTACGCAACTCGGATGGACGGTTGGTCGCGCGGCGGTTACCGTGAGGTCAAGGACGATTCGCAGAGCGGCACACGTTACTATGCTCCGGAATGGCATGACGGCGTAGATAAATCAAGTGATATCTACAGACAGTATTACGGACAAAGCTTGGAAGAAATTGACAACGAAACAACCCGGCGTGTTATTTCAAACGACCACGTTATAGGATATATATATTGGCATTGGTGCCGCGGAGAAAATCACGGAGCGATCAATCGCGCCACCGCTTGGTATAAAACAAGTGAATTCAACACTTTCCATGCCTTCTATCGCGAAGGAAACGCAGTATCCTACAATTCCGCCGCAAACGCCTATAAAATAGTAAATAAAGACGTTTGCCGTGACACATATTGGTGGAACGGACGAACATCCGGAACTGACAAAATTGTTTATTATAAGCAGCAGGACTATGTAACTTATAAAAAGCTCTACACCTATACAAAATGGGGCAACTGGTCGGGTTGGCAGGACAGTTATGTCGGCGGCAGCAACAACCGCCAAGTTGAGACAAGAACTCTCTACAGATACAATCTTCTTGCACTGGGACATAATTTCACCGTCGATGCAAGCTACGGCGCAACATGCACCGCACCGGGCTACAGCGGAAAAAAATGCTCACGCTGCGGAGCGGTCGATCCCAACGGAAGAACGATTCCGGCGCACGGTCACAACGTCCCAAACTGGAATACCGAGAGAAATCAGTGGTATAGAATAAGTGCCGACGGAGCAAATCCCGTCGTTTACAGAGCCGACTGCCGTTATAACTGCGGTTATTTCGAGACAAAATCCGAATCGGGCTGTCAGTATAAAAAAGATCATGTCGTTTCCCCGACTTGCACGGCAAAAGGCTACACTGTAATGAAATGCTCAACCCATGGGGAAACGATGAAAACTTGTTATGTGTCGGCGCTCGGCCATGCATATAACACGTCTCTCCCGGATAACGGCTGGATCACAGACAAGGCGCCGGACTGTGAAAACGCAGGCTCAAAACACCGTGACTGCATCAGAAAGTCCGCGTGCGGCTACTCCGAAACGGCTGTTATCCCCGCAAACGGACACGATTATAAATTTATTGACGCAGTAAAACCCGACTGTGTAAACGACGGTATTCTTGCACATTATGAATGCAGCGTTTGCCACAAGCTTTTCGACACGGACAAAAAAGAAACGACTGCCGAAAAGCTGATTGACCCCGCAAAAGGACATATCGCAGGCGAGTGGATTCAAACAAAAGAACCGGGCTGCGGCTATGACGGTTGGGAGGAAAAGCGCTGCACGGTCTGCAGTTATCTTCTTGACGAACGCGCGATTCCCGGATGGGATCACGAATACGAAATAACCGAAGACACGGAGTCAACATGTGTCACACCCGGTTATACCGTATATACATGCACAAAGTGCGGTGAGGAATATTCCGAAATGAAGCTTCTTGCCGACCACAAGTGGGGCGATTGGGATATCACCGATGCGCTTTGCATTTACCCCGGCGAAAAGACACACACCTGCACCGTCTGCGGATATGAGGATGCGGAGGAAATTCCCGCCGAATTCACATCCCATGACATGAAAGAAACCGCCTCGTCCGACGGCTGCAAGGCAAAGCAGTGCACGCGCTGCGGATATTTTGAGGACGGCAGCCATAAATTCACCACAGGCTCCGTAACCTCTGCTCCTACCTGTACGGAGGACGGCATAAAAAGCTATACATGTACCGTTTGCGGTAAGGTAAAAACCGAAGCGATCCCGGCGACAGGTCACAATTACCGTGAGGGTGAAAAAGTCGATGCGACATGTACTGAGCCGGGCAAGATTACGATGGTGTGCGCCAACAACAGCGAACACCGATATGAAAAAATCACTTCGCAGCCGCTCGGACACCTGTCCGCGACCGATGCGGCAAAAGCGCCGACGTGTGTTGAAACGGGTCTTACCGTAGGGTATCACTGTTCGCGCGAAGGCTGCGGCGTTGTGCTCGAAGCACAGAAAACCGTTCCCGCGCTCGGTCACGACTGGGGCGCATGGACTGTAACAACAGCCGCGACATGCACAAAGGACGGCAGCGAGAAGCGCGTCTGCAAGCGCGACGCAAGCCACGTCGAGACGCGCACGGTCAAGGCAAAAGGACACGTTGAGGTAATCGACGCCGCAAAGGCTGCGACCTGCACAGAAAAAGGACTTACGGAGGGCAAGCACTGCTCGACATGCAAAGAGATTCTCGTCGCGCAGAAAGAAGTTCCCGCGCTCGGTCACGAGATGGGCGTGTGGAAGGTCGTTAAAGAGGCCGACTACGGCGTTGACGGACTTGAACGCCGCGAATGCGCTCGTTTCGACAAGTGCGGTTACTATGAGACGCGTTCTATCCCCGCG
>OMRJ01000188.1 GCA_900313475.1 uncultured Eubacteriales bacterium
TACAAGCCCAAATGCAAATTACCTTCTTCATCATTCCAAGGCTTTGCGGAAGTTTTGCTGACAATGATTTTCTTAAAAAAATCTCCGGTGCATTTAAGCGGGCGCAGCTCCGTTTCAAGCTTCGACCGATCGTCTACATTCAATGCAGATTGAATATAATACTTTTTTGAACCGACATTTACGATAAAATCAATTTCACACTGTTTTTTCACTTTCTTCCTGTCGCTGTTATCCGTAAGTTCGACCACACCCACGTCCACCGAATAACCGCGGCAAACAAGCTCATTATACATAATATTCTCCATTATATGTGTTTCTTCCTGCTGCCTGAAATTTAATCGGGCATTGCGCAAACCGACATCGGTGCAGTAATATTTTGACGGGTACTCAAAATATTTTTTTCCTTTTATATCATATCTTTTTGCATTGCCGAACAAAAACGAATCCATAAGATAATCCAAATAGGTCGAA
Organism: uncultured Eubacteriales bacterium; assembly: GCA_900313475.1. Classification (GTDB taxonomy): domain Bacteria; phylum Bacillota; class Clostridia; order Oscillospirales; family Acutalibacteraceae; genus RUG806. Next base: position 472 of record OMRJ01000188.1, read on the forward strand.
ACCGTCGATGTGCTCACTTTAATCCCCTTGACAGTTTGCAGCGTCCTTGAAATTTTGCTTGCATTCGTCAGCGAACCTACGGAAGAACAGAGAGTGTCGGTCAGTTCATCCAGCACATCGGGAAGCTCAATGTCATACCGCTCGACGATATCTTTAAAGTACACTTCCGTGAATAGATTTTTTAAATACTGCATTTTTTCGACATCGTTCTTTTTGGCTGAAACAAGCGGCATCCCGCCGAACATTGCGTATTCCTCATAGGCTTCCGATTTTTCTCCGCCGACAAATTCACGGTACTCCTTAAAAGACAACGGAAAAACTCTGACCTCGTCTCCCCTGCCGCGAAACGCAGTGAGCACATCTTTTGTGAGCATTTTTGAATTACTCCCGGTAACGTATATGTCGACATTCCGCAAACGCATCAACCCGTTCAATACATTATACAATTTAATGTTTTCGGGGCTTTTCAGCTCATCTTTTGTAATGGCATACTGAACCTCGTCGATAAAGATATAATACATATCCCTATTCACGATTTTTGATCTGATATATTTCGACAGTTCATCCGGATCACGGCATTCGACAAACATCTCATCATCCAATGCAATACATATAATCTGCTCCTCTTTTACACCTGCCGATAACAGATAATCGTAGTACAAATTGAAAAGCAAAAAGCTTTTTCCGCATCTTCGTATTCCCGTAATAACTTTTATCAGCCCGTTTTCCTTTTTGTCAATTATTCTGTTCAAATATCCGTCTCTTCTAATCACTTGTGCCATTTATATACCGCTTTCATTTAAAACTTTGGGGACTTTTTCCCTAACTTCGTAATATAGTATATCACACATTATAAAATTTATCAAGCAATACATATTTTCGCATATCGGAAATATTTCCGACACGCAGAAAAATGCCGCAAAAAAAGAGCCCCGTAAAGGAGCTCTTTTTTAATTATGCATAATTTTCAAGCGAAAATTCACGAACTGAAATTATTCAGCATCTTTCTCATAAGGATAAGTCTCAGTCCATTCAGGTCTTTCATAGTTGGGCTTGAAATTGAACTTCTTAAGGAAAGCCTCAATAATCTCAAAAAGTCTCTCGAAAGCCGCCTTAACTGTATCAAGAACGTTCTGCATTAATACTGCACCTCTTTTCTATTCAAAAAATCAAAAAAAACAACTTACGCATTTTCAGCGTTATCTTTAGTATTCAGAGCATCAAGAGCACTACTAACATCAGATACTTCATTGTCTTTCCAATTAAGAAGGTTTGTGAGGAATTCATAAACCGCATTGAAAAAAGCTTTAATTGTTTTGAACAATTTTTCCATAGCCAACGCACTCCTTTCATTACTTATTTAATCGAAATGGTTTCAAATAGTGGCTAAAAAATTATTCGCCGTCAACGGGGAACAGGGGCTTTTTCCAACTCTCTACGAAAGTCTTGATCGTAGCGATAGCACGCTTAATGAGAGCAGCAAAACCGTCCGCGAAATCCTTGATGAAATTGAAATCAAACTTCATTGTACAATTGCACCTCTTTTCATTAGATAATGTCGGTTGAAAACTCTCAAGCAATCAACTTACGGCTGCTGAGTTGTTGTACCGTCGTCCTTCTTAAAACACTTTTCAAAGAACTTAATGAACTGGTTAAATACATCAGCAAGACCAACAAGGAATCTCTTGATGTTGTCTACGAGTGCATCAGTCATTACCGTGACACCTCACTTTCATATTAACTGCCGATACGATTATTCCATATCTTGCAATCTAATATTACCATTACCCGACGCGAATTTCAAGCATTTTTTAAGCGATTTTACAATGTTTACATTTATAACAAACTATTGCAAAGATTATTTTCAAAACGATGTCGGTTATCAAACAAAAATTACAATCAATGTATAAAATGTTCCGATTTTCAATGATGTTCATTAAAAAAAATATGAACAAACCGTTAAAAATCGGGTGCATTTTTCATTTATCACGCAACAGTTTTAACGAATCCGTCATGATTTCCCATTAAGGCTGCACATATGTCGGTAATAAAACTCATTTTTTTACGGCAATGCATTGAGGCTTTTTCATTAAAAAAATGCACGGCGCACCCCGTAAAAAAAAGAAAAAATGCGAGTGGGACTGTAAGCCGGGTTCTGTCATTTAAGACGGTCATCTGTCTTGGCGCGCGGTTACCCGTGCGCTCACGCCACCTTTTGAAGTATAGGCCGAGCAAGCCACTTCCCTCGGTGTTGCTCCGGATAGGGTTTACAGGGCGCAGACGTCTCCGTTGCGCCGGTGAGCTCTTACCTCGCCTTTCCACCCTTACCTGCCGAAGCAGGCGGTATATCTCTGTTGCACTTTCCCTTAAGGTCACCCTCGGCGGCCGTTAGCCGTTATCCCGCTCTGCGGAGCCCGGACTTTCCTCACCAAGCCGTAAGGCTTCAGGCGCAACCGTCCGTCCCACTCGCAGAAAGAGTATAACCCATAAAAATCAAAATGTCAAACATTTAAATATAAGATTAATTTTTATATGTTTCGATTGAAAAAACGTCAACCGTATGGTAAAATGAAGATGTTTATTTTGAGTTTATCTTTTTTGAAAGGAATCGGATGAATATTGGGAAAGTATTTTGACAGATGGGTGCGTTCATACAGTGTCACTCCGGAAAATTCACCGGAATTTTTTGATATAATTAACGACTTGTATTTTACGGAAAATATGCAGAGTCAGGCAGCCTTCGCACAGCATTCCGAAATAAACCGCCTCGACCATGTGCGAAGCGTGGCATATCTCACGTTTTTATATTGCAGAGAGCATTCGCTCGATATACGCACCGCTACACGCGCCGCGATTCTGCACGATCTGACCTATTACGACTGGCACGACGGCGACTGGAGCCACCGTCCGCACGGTTACAGGCACCCTGCCTTTGCCGCAAAAAACGCAAAGGAGCTTGATCCGACGCTGAACGAAAAGGGACGCTTTATAATTCTTCGTCACATGTGGCCGCTTACAGTAGTCCCGCCTAAGTCAAAAGAGGGATGGGCGGTTTCGCTCATCGACAAATACTGCGCCACGCGCGAAATGATGCGCGGTGAAATCAAATATTTTGCCCGTCGGTTTGAGGAGGCAAAAAGATTATCGGAGAAGAAAAATGCTCGATAAAATCGTCTACTATGTCCTGATGTTTTTCATCTACAGCGCCTTGGGCTGGGCGGTGGAATCCACCTACCGCACGCTCGGCGAATATTTTTCATCGGGCAGAAAAGAGTTCAAAATAATAAACACCGGCTTTCTAAACGGCCCTATATGCCCGATATACGGCACCGGAGCGCTCGTGTTTGACATTTTGGTGCTCCCGTTTTCGGAGCCGCACGAAAAACGGTGGTGGCTCGTTATTCTCATCGGCGCGGTGTTTGCCGACATTGTCGAATATATCACAAGCTTTTTGATGGAAAAGCTTTTTCATGCTCGTTGGTGGGACTACACCGACGAATTTCTCAACATAAAAGGACGTATATGCTTCAAGCACACATGCTACTGGGGGCTGTTCTCTTTTCTGTTCTGTTATCTGATAAGTCCCGTGTACACTTATATGATAAGTTTTGTTCCGACAGAGCTTTATAAACCCATTCTTGCCGTAATACTCGTCATTTTCGTGTTTGACCTCGCGCTCACCGTCAGAGCGGCGGCGGATGTCTCAAAGCTTATGCGTAAGCTTGACGTACTGAAGCTCAACATCAACACCGCTGCCGAAGTCGTAAAAGCCACGGCAGAAACGCTCATGGGCGACGCACAGGAAAAATACGACGAGCTTCACCGGAGCATTGCGTCGGGTTCGGAAAAGCTGTCTGCATGGAAAAACGACGTCACCGAGCAGCTTAACGAAATCAAAAAGCAGATCGACCTTATGAGCAAACGCGGCGGCGGTAAATATCCGCGCAGAACAAAGCGGCTGTTCCGCACTTACGCGGGAAAGCGCTCTAACAAGACGATAGCCGAGCTTGAAAAAAAGTGGAACGATTTCAAAAGACACGATTCCGACGGCTGACCCGCCCGACGCTTTACGCCGACCTGAGGACACAATTGTAAATTTTGCGATTTGATTTCCGCATTTGAAATCCGCTGCGGCATCGGCTTTCCTCTTTTTTCTTTCAAAAGCCTTTACCTAAAACCGGTGTTATGCTTTTACGGTGATTCATCGACTTTTTTCGGCTGATATTTTCTGCTGTCAAAATTTCGGTTCAGATTAAAAAACCGCATCGGAGGCATGATTTAATGAAAAAGAAAACTATTGTCATTGTACTTTGCTGCATCGCAGTTTTTTCAGCGGCGGGCATTGCCGTATATTGCGTTGCGTTCAACTCGATTAAAATCGAGAGCGTGCAAACAAGGGTGAGATCATTTTCCGATTATGACATGCAATATAATTCACGTTTTCTTGCCGAGCACCGCGTCAACAACACAAACGCACTTGAATATCTCAATAAAAGCTTTGAATTTACCGACAGCAATCCGGAGAATTATTGCTATATTGAAATTACTTGCAAGGTCAGTAATACCGGAAAATTTGAAATTATCCCTATAGGTCTGATTTCTCAAAAGGATAACGACGTAATCGGTTTTTCCGAAGCTGAACTGAAAGACGATTACCTGCAGCCCGGTGAGTCACGGGAGGAAAAAACTCGCTTTGTGTGCAAACGAAACGGCATGACCGACGACGAGCTTATTGATTACGTCACCGGACTTAAGTTTAAGCTTTTACAAAAACACAGGCATTTGGGTAATGCCTTCAGCACAGTATCGTTAAAAGAAATTTCAAGGTAATATGCCGCCGTAAAGTCCGCATTTAAGCTTCACTGCGGAATTATCGGTGAGAAATTGCCGAATTGCAAATTTATAAAATATTAAAAAATACTCTTGACAACGGGGCAATGTTTCTGTATAATTGTCACGTTGTCAGATTTGGCCCGGTAGTTCAGTTGGTTAGAACGCTAGCCTGTCACGCTAGAGGTCGACGGTTCGAGCCCGTTCCGGGTCGCCATTTTCTGCTGCTATGGCTCAGGCGGTAGAGCGCATCCTTGGTAAGGATGAGGTCACCGGTTCAATTCCGGTTAGCAGCTCCAAAAAAGCACTTACGATGTAGGTGCTTTTTTCTTTTTCCGGCTCTCACCTTTTCCACGTCCGCCGGCATTGTAGTTTATTCGGGTAAAAAATGCAAGGGGATGTAAAAAAAGCGATAACCGTATAAAACAGTAAAAATCAACACTTTTACAGGATAAGTTAACGGCATTGCAAGTCCGAAAGACTGCGATAGCCGCATAAGCTTACTCCGGTTATTAAGCATACGACTGTTTTTACCGCGAACAATCTTCGCCGCTCGGCATCCCCTTGTACGCCTTCGGGCAAACAGAATCAAGCCTGAAGCCTTGATTCTGCTCAGTTTGTCCGTTCCTCATCTTTTTTTCTGCTCTCCAAAAAGGGGCTGCAAAAAACGAGTTTTTTTTACAGCCCCTTACAACCTTTTTTTTAATGCTATTCCAAGTTCAGAAGTTTTTTGTAA
>OMRJ01000061.1 GCA_900313475.1 uncultured Eubacteriales bacterium
CTTGACCGTGTGCTCTTTGAATTTGACCGCATAATAGGGCTTGACCGCCTCAAGGCGCTGCATCTTAACGACAGCATGAACATACTCGGCAGCCATAAGGACAGACACGCGGTGATAGGCGGCGGCAATATCGGTACTGAGGCGCTCGCCCGCGTGATGAATCATCCCGTTTTTGACGGCAAACCCGTTATTCTTGAAACTCCGAACGACGTCGACGGCTACAAGCGCGAAATCGAGCTGCTCCGCTCGCTGCGCACACGGTGAACGCGTGCACAAAAAAGAGGTAAATCAGGATATAAACGAATAAAACAGACCTTAATAATCCCCTGCGGAAACGGCTTGTCGGCGCAATCCGGAGTATAACACAAAAGACTGTATTTTACACATTGCACTAAAATAAATGCTTTGTGAAATACAGTCTTTGTTTTTTTGATTAGATTTGACTGAAAGATGTCAATTTGCCTTTAAGCGTCTTTGTCGCTCACGGTGACTATGCAGCGCTTCCGGCTGTGACAGTCTCCGCTGCCGGGGTGTTCGGGGAGTTTATTTTCCGCCTTTGAAGAACTTTATAATCTGACGGAAGAAATAGGTTATCGAACAGAACACGCCTTTATACTTGAACAGTCCGGTGCTTCTTGTGTGGCGGTAGCCGCAGCGGTCACAGGGCTTAATATCGTCGCTTGTCGCGGGACGCGTTACCGTCTCGCCGCATTCGGAGCAGGTGCCCTTTGCTTCGCTGCCTTCAACCGTCCATTCCGATACGCTGTGTCCCTTTGCGGGAACAACGACTGTTTCGGTTCGTCCGCAATAGATGCACGCAACGATCTTTTCGCCGTCCTCCGTGCAGGTGGGAGTCTTCGTGACGATGCCGTCATTATAAGTATGCTCGCCTGTGGCGGGAACGATATCACTCTTATACTCATCGCCGCAAACGGAGCAGACGTATGTTGTGTATCCGTCAGCAGTGCAGGTGGGAGGCGTAACGGTCGCTTCGTAGCTGTGCGGAGCGAAATCGCCGTATTCGTGACCGCAGACATCGCAAACGGCTTTCTGTGTGCAGGTTGCAGTGCCGCCGACATGACCCGGAGCAGCATCAATGTTCGTCTTATAAGTATGAGTGCTGTCATGCTTGCAGACATAGAGGTCATACGAATCATGCTCGCAGTCGCCGTCGATATGCGTTACTTCATAGTCGTGTCCGATTGCGGGGAGAACCTCGAAGCCCTCCAGCTCAACGCCGCAGACGGAACATTTAACGCCCTCGCCGATGCCGTCGATTTCGCACGTTGCGGGAACAGCGGCTACAGTGACTCTGCTGTGTCCGAGAGCGGGTACAGCCTGATCGATTACATCACCGCAGCGCCTGCAGATGCAGCGCTTTGTTCCCTCGCCCTCGCATGAAGGCTCAACCACGGTTACCCAATCACCGTAGGAATGACCGGGAGCGGGGGTATATTCGGTTTCGGAGTATGTGCAGCCGGGTTCGGTGCAGTGTCTCTCTTTTATTCCCTTTGATGTGCATGTTGCGGGGACTGTAACCGTCCATGCGGAAAACTTATGCTCGATTGCGGAAATATTTCTCGCTTTAACTATTATCTTACCGCAGTCCGCGCACTTTGTTCCTTCGGTGTTTCCTCCGGCGGCACATGTCGCGGCTTTGGCTTCGATATCGACAATTACCGTATGCTCCTTGGGTTCAACATTTTCGGGAGCTTTGAGAATTTCGCCGCAGACGGCACATTTAATACCGGCTGTTTTGCCGTTCTTTGTGCAAGTGGCTTCGATTGCGGGAATTTCTTCCTCAACATGACCGGTCTTTGCAAGAGTTTCGATTATTTCTTCTTCACCGCAAACAGCACAGACCTTATACCTTTTGCCCTCGGCTGTGCATGTGGCGGCAAGCGTCAGTTCGTCACCGAATGCGTGTCCCGATGCGGCAACGGTTTCAGGCTCGGTGCTCCATTCGCCGCATATCTCACAGCGTACACCCGCCGTGGAGCCTGCTGCGGTACAGGTGGGTTCAACCGCGTCAACGGTTACAAAACTGTGCGTGAGCGCAGGGATTATCTCCGTCTTCGTGTCGCCGCAGTTGCCGCAGCGGAGCAGCTTTTCGCCCGCAACGCCGCAGGATGCTTTCTTTGTTATAACGACCTTGCCGTAGGAATGGCCGAACTTTTTAATTTCCTCGCCGCCCTTTGTCACACCGCATACGGAGCATTCATATGATGCCGTGACACCGATCTCGGTGCATGTTGCGGGCTTGCCGTCGTCTGTCTTTTCCCACGTATGGTCGAGCTTTTTGATTTTCTGCGGCTCAACGGTAACTGTGCCGCATACGGAGCACTTCTCGCCTGCGGTATAACCGTAAGAGGAGCATGTGGCTTCAACCGCGGGGATGACTTCGGGCGTGTGCGGAAGTTTCGGAATTATTTCTTCGACGTGACCCTCGCCGCAGCGTTTGCAGCCGCCCTCTTTAAGTCCTTCCTCGGTGCAGGTCGCTTCCTTTGTGACCTTGATGTCCTCAAAGTCATGACCGAGCGCGTCGATAAACGTCACGTTGCCGTCGCCGCATTTCGTGCAATAGAACCCCGGAGTGTTACCCGGCTCGGTGCAGGTGGGCTCTTTAGCCTCAACCTCGATATAGTTGTGTCCCGTAGCCGGGATGACCTTTGACTTCTGTTTTTCGGCGTTGCAGCCCGCGCGTCCGCAGACGATGTGAGCGGTTCTGCCGTCGGTGGTGCAGGTGGGAGCAACAGCCTCCTCGCCCTCGACCACTACCCAGTCGTGTCCTTCGGAGATGATTGTGGATCCGGCTTTAAGGATTGCGCCGCAAACGGAGCAGACGGTGTATTCGGTCATGCCGTTTTCTGTGCAGGTCGCAGCCTTGCCCGGAATCACGATTTCTTTGTGCTTTGTGGAATCAAGCGGTTTAACAACCTTTGTTTCAAGGTCTTCAACGCCGCAGCGCTTGCAGTATCTGACGTGAAGCCCGTTTGTTTTACAGTCGGACTCGGTTTCGACAAACTCGCCCCAATCGTGACCGAGAGCGGGAATTTCGGTGCTCTCCTGCTTAACAAATCCGCAGATTCCGCAGCGGATATCGTCGGTATAGCCCTTTTCCGTGCAGGTAGCAGCCTTGCCGTCTTTGATATTCCATTTGTGACCTTCGGTCTTTATGACCTCCGTCTTTATGTAGTGGCAGACCTCGCCGTTGTCGTCTCTTTCATGTGAGCATTCATAGGACTGTTTGCCGTCCGATGTACATGTAACTTTAACCGCAGGATATTCGTGAGTATCAATCGCGACATAGGTGTGCTCAACAGCCTTAAATACCGCGTTTATATCGGTGTGCACGGTTATTGTCAGAGGTCTGTCCCAACCCGTGAAGAAGTATTCGTTCTCATCGTCAAAAGCCTTGAGAGGTCTTGACAGAGGAGCCGTGCCGGGCAGCGGAGACGGATCGACCGCATTGTGGTTGCGCGTAACTACCGCCGTGCCGAACACCTTGCCCTCGTTGAGGAATCTGACGTTGCATTTATAAACGGCATACACCGTCTTGTCGGAAGTAATTGTGAAGGTCTTGTTTGCGGCAAGAGCGTCATTTGCATCCTCCGTTTCCGCCCAACCCGCGAAGTTCGTGTCGGCAAGAGACGCCGTAACGCCCGTGAGGTCAAACGTATGAGAGGAAATGCTTCCGCTTGCATTAAGATACTGCGTCTGTTTCTTGTTTGCGCCCGAAACAGAGCCGCCGTTGCCGTCAAAGCCGAAGTTTATGTCACCGCTGTAAACGGCATAGAAATTCTTAACGGTGTTAACATCGTTATTGTAATTTGCGGGAATAGTGAAATCGGTTGTGTTTGCCGTTGACGCGGCGGTATCCGCACGCCAGCCGAGGAATTTGAATACACGTCCGTCATATGTGATCGTTGACGGCGCCTCGGACGGAGCGGACGCGGTGAACTGAGTTTCCGTTGTGGAGAGAGGCTTACTCGAATCCTTAAACTCGGCAACACCGGCTTCGTTGAAATAGTGGAAACGGCCGGTAACGGTCTTTGTCCACTGGGCAAACCATTTCGTGTTAACCATTATCTTAGAGCTGACAGCGGAAACACCGCTCGATTCGGTCGGCGTGCTCCAGCCGTTGAATATCCATCCCGTTTTTGTAAGAGTGGGAGCGGACACCCTACTATAGTTATAATAGTAATCTTTTTTCTGTACGGAATCAGACCAGTTTTTCGCTGTGTCATTGTAATTGAAAAATTCGCCTGAAACCTTACAGTTTGTGATCGTTATGGATTTTGCACCGGAGTATTTTCCGTTTCTGTAGGCTCTTACATAAACGGTGCGCTGATAATTGTTGCCGTTATTTGCGACCCAGTCCTTTGCGGCATTTGTAATTTTGACCGTTGCGGTATCCTTCGATGATGACGCGGTGCAGGTAATACCCGTCAGACTTCCGTCATTGCTTGTTGCGCCTGACGAAGATGAAATAATGTATCCCTCCGGCTCCTGATACCATTGCACGCCGTACTGATCGTAGACCGTAGCCGACGACGTTGTCTTTGAAACGACCGATGAACCCGTCGGAACGGTTGCCGTCATGTTGCTGCCGCCTATGGTAATCTTGTCAACCTTGGGATATTTTGAACCGTCTACCGTTGTGGTCTTTGTTCCTTTCGCGGTACTAAACGCACTTGATTTGGCGCTGTGATACTGTGAAGCAACCTCCACGCCGTTTACGTAAATTCTCACCGTAAACTTCATTTCGCGCCACGTAAAACCGCCGCCGAAGCTGTATTCGTAAGAAAACGTTGTAGGAAATTTATCCGTGGTTCCGTCATACCAGTTGCGTTTTCCGTTGAAATTTACTTTATGGTCACCGCCGTAAAATATGTTTGATTCCGCGCCTGTCCCGTTGTTGCTTTTGCCCTTAAGCGTGACTCTGCCGTAATTCCAACCAGCGGTGTCATTACCGGAATCAATTTCAAGCCTGACATTGTAGCTTCCTGCCGTTGCGGCATTCGCCTCCGTTACCGTGAACGGATTAAAGAAGCAGAATGTGCCGAAAACAAGCAGAAAACTCAAAATAACGCTGAACGTCTTTTTTAAATAGACATGTTTGTGTTTCATGGTCATCTTCCTTTCAAACAGTTTTATACAATTTAATATTACCATTATTTTATTGGTAGGTAAAGAGAAAAACAATACAAAAATTATCGTTATTTTTTGTGACTATTCACAGTTTTTTAACATTTATCCTACGAGATGCCCTAAAGTGTCGGGCAAAGCACGCATTTACGGGAGTTGTTGAGTTTTTTTTCGCAAATTCCTCCGAGGCAGGAAGCAAAAACAATGCTCTGATTTAACCTGTTATGTTAAATTTATCAACGTATGCGGCAGTAAATAACAATACAAAAAAAATCAATCTTTTTTACTCGCGGCAAAAACACAAAGCTATTGACAAACAGCATTGCCCACTTTATAATAAATACATCTTATTATTCGTACAGCGGAGGATGACACGAAAAACGTCGGCATCCTCTTTTTGTCTGTATCGGAAACACGGAGGCTTTTTATGCACAATCAAACGGTAGTAGTTCTTGATTTCGGCGGACAGTATAAAGAACTTATCGCACGCAGAGTGCGCGAGTGCGGCGTCTATTCGGTTATCAAACCCGGCGACACGCCCGTGGAGGAGCTTTTAAAGCTCAACCCCATCGGATTTATCACGACAGGCGGCCCCGCAAGCGTATATGAGGAGACTTCTCCCCATTGCTCCCCCGAATTGTTCACGTGCGGAGTCCCCGTGCTCGGCATCTGCTACGGCATGCAGCTTATGACATGGACGCTCGGCGGCAAGGTAAGCAGCGCGTCGGTAAGCGAATACGGTCCCACGGCAGCCGCATTTGAAACAGACGCGGTGCTTTTTGACGGACTTGACACGCTTCAGACGGTGCTCATGAGCCACACCGATTTCGTGTCGGAGCCTCCCGCGGGCTTCCGTATTACCGCGAGAACGGCAGATTGTCCCGTTGCCGCTATAGAGTGCCCCGACAAAAAGCTTTACGGCGTGCAGTTCCACCCCGAGGTAGTGCACACAAAGGACGGCACGAAAATAATACGTAAATTCCTGTATGACGTATGCGGCGCAGCGGGCGACTACACGATGGACGATTACATCGAGCGTACCGTTAAAAGCATAAGAGAACAGGTCGGCGACAGCAAGGTCATTCTCGGACTTTCGGGCGGTGTGGATTCTTCCGTCGCAGCCGCGCTTATTTCTAAAGCTATCGGCGAAAATCTCACGTGCATTTTCGTTGACCACGGATTTATGCGCAAAAACGAGGCGCTTGAAGTTAAAAACGCATTCAGGGACATGCCGTTAAAGCTCATTCAGCTTGATGAGAGCGAAAGATTTCTGTCGGCACTCAAGGGAGTTACCGACCCCGAAACAAAGCGCAAGACAATAGGCAGGCTTTTCATTGACTCTTTCTGCGACGAAGCGGAGAGAATAGGCGGCGCGGACTTCCTCGCGCAGGGCACCATATACCCCGACATAATCGAATCGGGCAACTCAAAAGCCGCTACGATAAAGAGCCACCACAATGTGGGCGGTCTGCCCCGCGACATCGGCTTTAAGGGACTTGTGGAGCCGCTTCGCGGTCTGTTTAAGGACGAGGTAAGAAAAGTGGGCACAATGCTCGGGCTTCCCTCATATCTTGTCAACCGTCAGCCGTTCCCCGGTCCCGGACTTGCGATAAGAGTTATCGGCGAGCTGACGCGCGAAAAGCTCGATCTGCTGCGCGACGCCGATCTTATTTTCAGAGAGGAGCTTGAAAACAGCGGCGAACAGGCAAGCCAGTATTTCGCGGCGCTCACCAACATGCGCTCCGTCGGCGTTATGGGAGACGGCAGAACCTACGACTACGCCGTGGTGCTCCGCGCCGTTGTGACAGGCGACTTTATGACAGCGGAATATGCCCGCCTCTCGCACGAGCTTTTGAGCAAGGTGTCAAAGCGCATCACAAACGAAGTCAAGGGCATCAACCGCGTCCTGTTCGACATCACCGACAAACCCCCGGCGACTATCGAACTTGAATAAACGGCATAATACAAAATATTTGTCCGTTTTTTCTCTGTTTTCATAGGCTGACGGGATTCGAACCCATGCCGCCCGTCAGTGCCCCTTTTCAGCACTTTTCGCCCTTTTCGTCTTGACTTGCGTCAGCAAGCCTGCACCTCAAAACCCGAATCGAATTATGCTCTTGCC
>OMRJ01000005.1 GCA_900313475.1 uncultured Eubacteriales bacterium
CGGAAGCAGATTTAAGGGAGCTTATGAACATTCCCGATAACTACAAGGTTCTGTTTTTACAGGGCGGAGCATCCACGCAGTTCGCCGCTATTCCGCTTAATTTTATGCAGAAAAACAAAAAAGCGGACTACATCATCACCGGCGTATGGGCGAAAAAGGCATTCCAGGAGGCACAAAAATACGGCAATCCCCGTGCCGTCGCTTCCTCCGCAGACAAAACCTTTTCATATATTCCCAAAGTATCAAAAGGAGACATCGACCCCGAAGCGGACTATGTTTATTACTGCATGAACAATACTATTTACGGCACAAAGTTCCCATACATTCCCGAAACGGGCGATGTGCCGCTTATCGCAGACATTTCTTCATGCTTCCTCTCAGAACCGCTTGACGTTACAAAATTCGCTATGGTATACGGCGGCGCGCAGAAAAACGTCGCACCGGCGGGACTTGTTGTCGCAATCATCCGCGAAGACATGCTCGGCAACGCTGCCGACATCACTCCCACCATGCTCAACTACAAAATTCAGGCGGACGCGGATTCTCTCTACAATACTCCCCCATGCTTTACAATCTATATGTGCAAACTCGTGCTCGAATGGATAAAGGAACAGGGCGGTCTTGAAGCCATAAAGGCTAACAACGTCAAGAAGGCGGGCATTCTCTATGACTACCTCGATTCCTCGAAGCTTTTCAAGTCCGTTATACCCGTTGAGGATCGTTCTCTTATGAACATTCCCTTCATAACCGGCAATGAAGAACTCGACGCCAAGTTTGTAAAAGAAGCGGCGGCAGCCGGATTTATCAACATTAAAGGTCATCGCACCACGGGCGGAATGAGAGCATCGTGCTACAACGCAATGCCTGTTGAAGGCGTCGAAAAGCTCGTTGAATTTATGAAAGAATTTGAAAAAGCTAATTCATAACAGGGAGAAAAAGTTTATGTACAGCATCTTAACTCTCAACAAAATATCGCCGAAGGGTCTTTCCCGGCTGCCTGCAGAAAAATTTACATGCAGTGACAGCGCCGCAAACCCCGACGCAGTTATAGTTCGCTCCGCATCGATGCACGACACGGAGTTTGCATCAAATCTTCTTGCAATAGCAAGAGCGGGCGCGGGCGTAAACAACATTCCGGTCGACAGATGCACCGAAAACGGCATTTGCGTCTTCAATACTCCGGGTGCAAACGCAAACGCCGTTAAAGAGCTTGTTATCTGCGGACTGTTTCTCGCATCGAGAAAAATCGCCGCCGGAGCACAGTGGTGTCTTACGCTCAAGGACAGTGACGAAGTATCCAAAAAAGTCGAAAAGGGCAAGAGCGCATTTGCCGGTCCCGAAATTCTCGGAAAAACACTCGGCATAATCGGACTCGGCGCAATCGGCATTCTTGTTGCAAATGCGGCAAAAGCTCTCGGTATGAACGTTATCGGCTACGACCCGTTTATATCCGATGCGGCAAAAGCGCGTCTCACCGACGGAATTACGGTAACGGCAGACCTTGACGAAATTTTTGTCGAATCGGATTACATTACCGTGCACGCGCCGCTCACGGATTCCACACGCGGAGTCATCAACGCCTCAAGCCTTTCAAAGGCAAAGGACGGAGTGAGAATACTCAACTTCGCAAGAGGTGAGCTCGTGGCTGAAAACGACATTATCGAGGCGCTTCAAAGCGGCAAGGCGGCTGCATATGTAACAGACTTCCCCACCGCGGCGCAAATCGGCGTCGACGGCGTAACGGCGCTCCCCCATCTCGGCGCGTCCACTCCGGAAGCGGAGGAAAACTGCGCAATAATGGCCGCAGAACAGCTTGCCGACTATCTTATTAACGGCAATGTTAAAAATTCCGTCAATTTCCCCTCTGTCTTGTCCGAACGCTGCGGAAAAATCAGGCTTACCGCAGTTTCACGCACCGATGCTGCCGGCAATATCGAAAGAGCACTTTCAAATTCAGGCGTTGATGTCAAAAAAACGGCATCCGGTGAAAAGAAAGGTGTTTATTACTCGATATTCGATGTTGACGACGATATAACCGACGAAACCGTTGAGGCTCTTAAAAGCACCGACGGCATAATTTCGATCAGAATAATTTGACGGCAGGGAAAATATGGATAAATACGCAAGATTCAGATACCAGCCGTGCATTCCTCTCGGAAAAGACGGAAGAAAAGTCACGGGTTCTTCGGCACATGCTGCGCTTTCGAGAAAAGCCGCCGGTGAAGGTACTGTGCTTCTCAAGAATGAAAACGGACTGCTCCCTCTGAAAAAAGGGACAAAAGTCGCGCTTTTCGGCAAAGCGACAATCGAATACATTAAAGGCGGCGGCGGA
>OMRJ01000191.1 GCA_900313475.1 uncultured Eubacteriales bacterium
AGAGCACCGCCGATAAACTGAATTTCTTTTTGAATAAGATAACCGACTGCCGAGGGAAGATAATCCGCAACACCGGCAGTGGACGAATGTGCTCTGTGACAGGAGCCGAAAGCATCGTTAACATAGAGATCCGCAAGAGAAGCGAATTTCTTTGAAAGCTCGGGGTCGTTCTTTGTTTCGCCGGGCTCAAAGCGAACGTTCTCAAGAAGAAGAACCTCGCCGTCCTTAAGAGAAGCCGCAAGCTCGTGAGCGCTCTCACCGACAACATCCTTAGCAAGCTTCACTTCCATGCCGAGGTGCTTTGAAAGGCACTCCGCAACGGGAGCCATGGAAAACTGCGGATCGACAACACCCTTGGGTCTGCCGAGGTGAGAGCAAAGGATAACCTTTGCGCCGTGGTCGATAAGATAACGGATAGTGGGGAGAGACGCAACGACTCTCTTATCGCTTGTGATAACGCCGTCTTCGATCTTTACGTTGAAATCGCAGCGCACCAGCACTCTTTTACCCTTTACGTCAAGATCTTCAACGGTCTTTTTGTTAAGTGTGCTCATTGGAAAAATTACTCCTTTTATATAAATTGAATTTTGCACTTTCTGCGGGGCAACCGCCCCGAACGAATCAAGCAAAAAAAATTCCGCACTTGTTTAATATTGTATTACATTGATAAGAATTTATCAAGTGTTTTTTATATTACGGCGCAATATTTACCGAACATAAAACAGAATATTGTCAAACCTGAGGAATTTTGCATACCGTAAAAGACACTGAAAAATCGCAGTATGTTAATTTTGGAGTTGATTTTTATTCTTTCTCCGATTCTTTCGGTGTCAATTGCTCCAGAACATGTAGCCGCTTATGAGCACGGCACGTACGGGTGCCGCATCCACACCGGCAATCTTCACGGGCGGGGCAATAAGGAAATATCTGTCCGGTTTCACATTGTTCAGATTGAGATTTTCGAGCACCGCAACACCGTCACCGAGCAGAGCACGGTGAGGTGAGGTCTGGTCCTCGCTGCCGCCGATACTCATGCTGTCGGTGCCGATGAGCTTAAAGCCGAGATATGCGGCTTCCTCCGCGCCTGTTTTGTCAAAATAAGCCGTGCCGCCCGATCGCAGAAGCAGTCTTTCGGCACCGCGCGGGAAATGCTCGTCCGCATACTGCCCCGTTATTCTTCCGGGAGGAACGTCTATAACGGTGCACTCACCGATGTAACGCTCCAGCTCAGCCGCTCCTATGGAGCTGCCTCCGTTTATGAAATGGAGAGGGGCATCGGCATGCGTGCCGCAGTGCAGCGTAGCCGATATACGTGCCATGTTGCACCCGTCTCCGTTTGCAATGGCACTGAATATGCTCACTTCGGGACGCGGATCGCCCGGATAAAGCTCCGAGGTCAGAAGATCTTTTGAAATGTCGATTATTTCAAATCCCATGCCGCGCAACTCCTCCGTTTCTTTTTATTCGGCGTTAACCTTTCTGTCTATAAGGAACGATGTTACAAGGAACACCACCACAGTCATGATAACGGTGCAGTAGAGATTTGTTATCGAATATGCTCCGAAGCCCATTTTCCACGCCGCCTGCACTTCATTCTCGGAGAGCGTGAAAGTAAACGCAGTATCGGAAACAACGATGTATATCTTAACAAGCTTTGTTACAAGACTTGCAAATGTCTGTGTTATAAATGTTCCGGCGAAGAAATAGAGCACCGCACCGAGCTTGCCGAGCTTTTCAAACGGACGGCAGTGCGCGAGGGTAATTGCAAAAAAGACAAGAAGAACAAATTCACAGGCTCTGACGCCGCCGTCAAAAGCATACATTGTGACAATATAACCGATGACCTTAAAGGAAGGCGTGGTTATTCCCGCCGATTCACAAAGCTGCTTTACCATTTCGGTTGCTATCTGATAAATAGAACTGTATGCGGCGTCGCCCTCAACTATCGACATGGAGTGACGGAAAATGTACATTGCACTGCCGCTCGCCGCAAGACAAAAAACAAGGTAGCTCAAAATAACCCAGAAAGCACCGGAAAGCCACTTTGCAAAGAGAAGCGACGATCCTCTGACGGGCAGAGAGAGGGTAAGATGTCCCTCAATGCCGTACATGCTGCGCTTGAAATCGCTGAAAACGGCAACAAGCGTCATCACGATACCGATCGCAGCTGCAATGCAGAGCGCAGCCGACGAAATACATTTTATCGCAAGTCCGAGTCCGACGCCCGTGTCTCCCCATTTTGTCCAGTCGACAAGAAGCAGAATAAGCATTATAACGGTAATAATGCCTTCGGCGATATAAATATTGTAAATTCCCGCTGCGTTTGATTTAAACGCGTTTTTAGTCAACTTCCCAAGCATCGCCGATGACCTCCTTGAATATCTCCTCCACCGATTTGCCGGTGGAACGCAGTGTATCAATGCCCGTGTTAACGAGCACGGAACCGTGACCGAGCATAAGAACGTGATCAAAGCTGTGTTCGAGGTCATTCACGAGGTGCGTTGAAATAACGACCGTTGCGTTTTCCTTGTAGTTTGACATGATTATGTCGAGAATGACCGCACGTGCTGCGGGATCGACGCCGCCGAGCGGTTCGTCAAGCAGGTAAATATCCGCCGCACGGCTCATAACCATGAGCAGCTGCAATTTTTCCTGCATGCCCTTGCTCATCGTCTTGATGCGCTGATTGAGATCAAGCCCGAATTTTGCGGCAAACTCTATTGCCTTAACTTTATCGAAATCCGCAAAAAAGTCCGCAAAATAATTTATACAATCAACGGTGCGGAATCTTTCCGGAAAATATGTGCGGTCGGGCAAATAGGCAAGATGAGCCTTTGATCCGATGCCGATGGGGCGTCCGCCGATCTTAATGTTTCCGGTATAGTCGTGAATAACACCTGCGAGAATTTTCATGAGCGTTGACTTGCCGCAGCCGTTGGGTCCGAGCAGACCGACTATTTTTCCGCGCGGGATATCAAACGAAATGTTATTGAGCACAACATGTCCGTCGTAATCCTTTGTCAGATCTCTGACCTTAAATGCGTATTTGTCGCCCTGTGAAACGGCGGAAGCCGCAGTTTTTTCGGAGGGCGTTTCCCCGCGCGGTGCGGCGGGACTGTTTTCAAGTGGATCGGGTGAATATGTTCCCGAACCGAAATCCTTTGCCATATCGGATTCTCCTTTTGTACGGTGAATTATTTTGTGTAATTAAAGCGCGGCAGCTCACTCATCGAATGAACATCCGTGAAGCTTTCATCGGACAGCACCTTAAGCGCAAGAAACAGTGCCGTTTTGTTGTCGGCAATCGCGTCGTGCTGCTGTTCGCGGAAAAACCATGTTGTTTCGGGAAACAGCGCGGTCGAGGCGTCGATATCGTGCTCAGGCGAAACATATTCGCTGCCCGAGCCGGTTTTTTCAAGCTGTCCGCCGAGCGGGGCAAATGTCGCTCCGAGAGAAGTCGATGCCGAGTGTATTATACCGTCGGACGAAACGCCGCCGTGCACCGATACGGGCAGAAGCGGAAGCCCGCAGCCTACAGCGGCAAAGAACCGCGTTCCGGCGCTTTCTCTCTCTTTAAGAATATCATAAACACGGCTTTGCGCGGCGTGAAATCTGTCTGTTTTCGCACGCAGCTCCGCATATTTTTCAGCAGACAGATATCTGTCGCGAAGCGAAATATAATTTTCGGGCGGCATAACGCTCCATATGGACGGACATTTGACAAGCACCGTTCTTCGCATTGCGTCAATTGCCGAATAAAACATTTTTTCGGGCAGCTTTTTCGGCAGCAGCTTTATTGCCTTTCCGAGCAGCTCGGCAGTTTTTCGGTCGGCAAGCATCGATATGAGATCAAAGGCACCCGCCGGATTGAGATTTCCCGACATCAGGTCTTCAAGCAGCAGCGAACCTTTGACAGCAGCAACAAAATACATCACTCTGTGAACGTCGTTTTTCGCTCCGAATGCGTCGAAATAAGCGGTCGCAAGCGCTCCGCCCATGCTTACCGGGACGAAATTTACCTTTTCGGCACCCGTCTCGCGTTTGACCGCACAAACGAACCTGTCAAGCTCCTCTGCGGTTTTATACGGTTCGCCGAAGGAATTATATGCAAAAAAGTAAAGATTATGTTCGCCTATGACATCGCCAAGCTCTTTCAAAGGCACCATTTTGTATATGTACCGTTTTTCGTCGGCGCTGCACCCTGCAAGCGAATAAGGATAACCCACCACGCGCAGCGGATGTTTCGGAGTTCCGTCGTTTTTGCATTCAAGCGGCGCGAGCATTTCCTCTATGCAATTCGTTATTGTAGCCGTCAGTTCTGCATCTTTCCTTAAAACAACCGACTTTATAAAAGGTTTTTTTATTTTTTTAAGCAACTTATCGGTGTCGATATCAAGCGGCCATGCGCTTTTTATCCTGTTTCCCGCACCGTCGGTAAGCTCTGTCTTAGACTGCCCTATTCCGGGCAGGATAATACAGGGATAAAATTCGTTATTCGTCATAAAACCTCTCTCATACTCCATATTTAGTCTATATTATCATATAATTACAAAAAATACAATATACGGAACAAAAAAAACAGCGAACCGTGTATAAAACGTCGGTTCGCCGCAGTACGGTTTATTACATCGACAAAATTCAAGTCAAAAACGGGCTCAGTCCTTGCCGAGGAAATGGCGCATAAGGCTCACCCCCGACGAAAAATAAACACCCGTTTCCTTTGCGGAATTTTCATTCACGCTTTCAACGCCCTGTTTCTCGTCGGCTTTGTGATATATCATAAACGGGACGGCATCGCGGGCGTGCGTCTTTGTCACTATCGGAGTGGGGTGATCGGGCAGTATCATAATTTTGTAGTCGCCGTGCTTTTCAAGCTCCGCAATAACCGCAGGCAGAACCTTTTCGTCGATAAGTTCTATCGAACGCACCTTGTTTTCGGGTTCGGCTCTGTGCCCGCACTCATCGGGAGCTTCAAAATGAAGATACACAAAATCGGAACCGTTTGCGAGCGCTGATGCGGCGCACCGTGCCTTTCCCTCAAAATTCGTATCTATGTAACCGGTAGCGCCTTCAACATCGGGAACATCCATTCCGGCGCAAAGACCTATTCCCTTAAGCAGGTCAACGGCAGAGATCACAGTGCCGTGAAGACCGTAGGTATCATAAAAAGTGCCGAGCTTCGGCTTTGTTCCCTCCCCCCAAAGCCAAATCGAATTGGCGGGGCGAAGCCCTTTTTCAACTCTCTCTTTATTCAACGGATGATTTGAAAGAACGTCATAGCTTTCGCGCATCATGCGGATAAGCTCCTTGGCATTGTCGGAGGTCGAGAGATATTTGCCTATCACCCTGTCGGAAATGTCGTGCGGCGGCGTCATCGTGCCGAGATCCGTCGTGCCGTTGTGCCAAAGCAGGCAGTGACGATAGGCAACACCGGGGTAAAAAGCAAAAACGTCGTTTCCGAAGTGATCCTGAACGGCTTTTATTAGCACTGCGGCATCTGAGGTGGAGATATCTCCCGCCGAATAATCTATCATAATTTTGTCATCGTAGTTTTCCGCATCGGACAGTGTAACAAGATTGCAGCGCAGCGTGACATCGGTATCGTTGAGCTTTACTCCGATGCTGACGGCTTCAAGCGGCGAGCGCCCCGTATAGCTGACGGTGGGATCAAATCCCAGTACGCTTAAATTTGCCACGTCGCTGCCGGGCTTAAGCGAATCGTCAACCGTTTTTACGAGTCCCACTTCGCCCTTTTTACCCATACCGTCAAAAACCGGCTTTTTTGCGACCTCCATCGGCGTTTTTCCGCCGAGCTGCGGAACGGGGTAATCCGCCATTCCGTCATAAAGAATTACTGCATATTTCATATCTTACGTCCTCCGTTTCAGTCCGCGAATCTCATCTTTTTCAGGTCGCGATAGTTTATAAGCCTTATTCCGATATCATCAATAAATTCAAGCGTTTTGGGATCGGAAAACAGCCTGTATTCCCACACGCGCCGCTCCCATGAGCCCGAAATCGCTTTCAGCTCGTCGCTCTCAACTGCGGGGTGAATATAGGTTTCGATGATACCGTCGGGAAATGCGCGGTACTTTTCAAAAATGTACTCACGGAAATTCCCGTAGCTCTGCGCCTGCGGACCGTTCCAGTCGCCGGGCATAAGATAATCGAGCACGGCGACGCCCGCCTGCTCCGCGCCCGCCTTAACTTTATCAAGCAGACCGAGCACCGTTTCCTTTGGAACGTGAATGCCGAGCATTGTGTTGGAAAACTGCTCGTCGGTAAATTTCGTGGGGAATCTGAACGGCATGCCGCCGTGCACAGCGCACTGCTTTATCGTAAGCTCAAGCAGCTCAAAGCGCCCCGTTTCAATGCCGTAAAGGCTGCCCATATGGTTGTCGAAATGCGACGGCTTGAACCCGAATTTTGCAAGCTTATCGTACTGCGCGCATATTTCCGCCTCAACCTCTGCAAGGTCGGCGTGCTTCTCAAAATCGTCCGATTCGTGCCACATAAAGCCCTCGCCGTCAATAAGAGAATCGACCTTTCCGTGTGATACCGGCGCCCAGCGGTAGTTCTTCCACTCGCTCGTGAGAGTGAGATGCAGACCTATTGCATATTCGGGATGGGCAGCTGCAAAACGCGCCGCCTCTACCGACCACGCGCACGGCGCCATTATCGTCGCACTTGTTATTCCGCCTTTTTTGAAAAGCTCCTCCACCGCGATATTCGAAGAATGACACATTCCGTAATCATCCGCGTTAATTATTAAATACCGTGACATTTTGTTACCTCCGTTCAACGTGTAATAATATATTCGGTAATATTTTTTGCATCGTCAAAGCTTAATTCTATGTCCATATATATGCCGTCCTCGCGGTATTCTTCACCGAAAAGACGTCCGCTGCCGCGCAGCTTTGCTTCGAGCGCGCCCTGCGAATAAGGGATCAGAAGCTGCACGCGTCTGCGCCTGTCGGGAAGCGCCGTGCAAATACACTCCAACAGATTCGGTATGCCGACTCCGTTTTTCGCCGAAATCCGCACCGTGTTTTTGCTGTACGGTGCAGTAAAATTATGTGCAACATCGCATTTATTGTAAACCGTGACAATCGGTTTTTCCTCCGCGCACAGTTCTTTGAGCACCTCAAGCGTTATATCGAGCTTATCTTCACAGTCGGGGTCGGACGCGTCGCACATCACTATAAGCAAGTCGGCGTCGGTGGCTTCTTCGAGAGTTGACTTAAATGCCTCTACAAGGAAATGCGGCAGCCGCGAAATAAATCCGACCGTATCTATGAGCATAATCTCTCTGCCGTCGGGCAGCTTAAGAGCACGTGACGTGGGGTCAAGCGTCGCGAACAGCTTATTCTCGACAAGCACTTCGGAATCGGTAAGAGTGTTGAGAAGCGTGGATTTCCCGACGTTCGTATATCCGACAAGCGCGGCGGTAATCACGCCGTCCTTTTTACGTCGGGCACGCCGTCTGCGCCGACGCGTTTCAAGAGAAGAAAGCTGTTCTTCAAGCGCATGAATACGGCGCCGAACGTGACGGCGGTCGCTTTCGAGCTTTGTTTCACCGGGACCGCGCGTACCGATACCGCCGCCGAGACGCGACATTGACTTTCCCTTACCGGAAAGCCGCGGCAGAGAATACTTAAGCTGTGCAAGCTCTACCTGCAATTTACCTTCATTAGTACGGGCATTAAGCGCAAAGATGTCGAGAATCAGCACGGTACGGTCGATAACGTCCGTTTTAAGCGCATCCGAGAGCACACGCTGCTGCGTGGGAGTAAGCTCGCCGTCGCAAACGGCAAGGTCAATGTCGTTGTCGCGCACAAATTCGGCAGCCTCGGCGATTTTACCCGTTCCCAGAAAGCTGACGGCATTTGCGGACGTAAGCTGCTGGATAATAACGCCGACCGTCTCGCCGCCCGCAGTCTTTATCAGCTCTTTCATCTCGTCGACGCTCGCCGAAGCGTCATATTCACCTGTATCCGCAGCAAGGATAAGCACCCTCTGCGGTTTTTGTTCATTATAATAAAAGTCCATATTGAAAGTATATCATATGCTTTCGGCGCGTTCAATGATTTTTCTTGACTTTACGGCGCTTTTTTGATAAAATCAAAACTTGTAATTTGTTAATATTTACCCGCTCTCTGCGAATGCGCCGAAAAGTGCCGCCGCTCGGTCGGGTTTAAGACGGAGGTCTTTTTATGAATAATACGGATAAATCAATGGAAAAGCTCGTCGCACTCTGCAAAGGCAGAGGCTTTGTTTATGCGGGCAGCGAAATTTACGGCGGTCTTGCAAACACATGGGACTACGGTCCGCTCGGCGTTGAGCTGAAAACAAACATTAAGAATGCGTGGAGACAGAAGTTTATCAGAGAAAATCCCTATAACGTCGGTCTTGACTCCGCTATCCTCATGAACCCGCAGACATGGGTCGCTTCGGGGCATCTCGGCGGCTTCTCCGATCCCCTCATGGACTGCCGTGAGTGCAAAACGCGTCACCGCGCCGACAATCTTATTGAGGATTTCGACGGTACAAACGTTGCGGGCTGGACAAACGAAGCCATGATGAGCTATATACGCGAGCACAACATTCCCTGCCCCAACTGCGGCAAGCACAATTTCACGGACATCCGTCAGTTTAACCTTATGTTCAAAACCTTCCAGGGCGTCACGGAGGACACCAAAAACGAGCTGTATCTCCGCCCCGAAACCGCACAGGGAATTTTCGTAAACTTCGCAAATATTCAGCGCACCACGCGTAAAAAAATACCTTTCGGCGTTGCGCAGATAGGCAAATCATTCAGAAACGAGATAACCCCCGGCAACTTCATTTTCCGTGTGCGCGAATTTGAACAGATGGAGCTTGAATTTTTCTGCAAGCCCGGCACCGACCTCGAATGGTTCGACTATTGGAGAAGCTTCTGCCGCGACTGGCTCTATGCCCTCGGCATAAAAAAAGAAAATCTCCGTTTGAGAGATCACGATAAAGAGGAGCTTTGCTTCTACTCGAAAGCCACCACCGACTTTGAATACCTGTTCCCGTTCGGCTGGGGCGAGCTTTGGGGCGTTGCCGACAGAACCGACTACGACCTCACGCAGCACATTAAAACCTCCGGCAAGAGCCTCGATTACTTTGATCCGCAGACAAACGAGCGTTATGTTCCCTATGTAATTGAACCTTCGCTCGGCGTTGAAAGACTTTTCCTCGCAATTCTGACCGAAGCATACGACGAAGAAGTTGTCGACGCGGAGAAAAACGACACAAGAGTCGTTCTTCATCTTCATCCCGCTCTCGCACCGTTTAAGTGCGCGGTTCTTCCGCTTTCGAAAAAACTCGGCGATAAAGCACAGGAGATATACACCGAGCTTTCCAAGAATTTCATGTGCGACTATGACGACGCAGGCTCGATAGGCAAGCGCTACCGCCGTCAGGACGAGATAGGCACTCCGTTCTGCATCACCGTCGACTTTGAAACGGTCGGCGACGAGAATACACCCGCCGACAACTGCGTAACCGTCCGTGACCGCGACACGATGGAGCAGGTTCGCCTTCCGATAAGCGAGCTTGTCGACTTCATTAACGGCAAAATGAAATTCTGATATCGCAGATAAAACAACGCCCCGAAAATGCAAACCGCACTTTCGGGGTTATTTCTTTGTCCCGGCAGAGTTAAAAAGCCGCAAAAAACATATACGGCGGAATTTTTACTATGCCGTCTTCGACCGATAGATTTTTTGGATGCATAACGAAAGAATTACTGATCCTTTTGCGGAATATTTGATGAAACAGATCAAGAGAGAGAGTTGAATAGTTTTTTGAGGATTTGACTTCGATCGGGATAATTTTAAAATTTGTTTTGCTTTCATTCGAGAGCATAAAATCAATTTCTATGTCATTGTAATGTTTTTGAGCACTGTATCGCGTATAAAAGTACAGTTTTTTATTTTTTGCCGTTATCATCTGTGCAATTGCATTTTCATATATCATTCCTTGATTTACCGACAGTTTACCGTCCATTATCTGTTTATATAGGTTATTTTCCGCAAGTTCGTTTTCACTGAACGCAAGACTGACAAGAAGTCCGGTGTCGCCGAGATAGCATTTGACTGCGGATTCGTTCTTGTTTAATGCAAAACCTACATTCGGGTCATTACACTTATAACAAAGATTACATATCATTGAATCATCAAGCCAAAACAACGGCTCGTCATATCTGTCAAAGGTGGCATTTGAATCAATCTCACTCAAAATTATTTTTTTCTCATGGGTGGACAGATAAGCGGGAATATTTTCAAAAATTGCCGAAATTTTGGAATTGTAGCGTCTTGCGGATTTTCTGATATCATCGCGGTACAAGTTGAGAATGTCCCTTTTTTCGATATCCGCCGAAACAAAATCCCGACCGCTCTTTTTGTACGCCAGCACCGCCTGCGGCATACCGCCGACAAGGAGGTATTCCTTAAAAAGCCGCATGGCTTTGTTATGCATTGACCTTTCGAGCGGTTCTTTTTTTTCATAGCAGCCTGCAATGTAGTCAAGCAGCAGTTCTTCTCCGAGATATGACGCAAACTCCTCAAAATCAAGAGGGTACATTTTTATTTTGCGTTCTTCGGACGGAATCGTTATGCTGTCGACATTCTCTTTTATCGAAATAAGCGAACCCGTTTCAAGGAAATCATACCGTCCGTCCGCAACAAGATACTTGACGGCTTCGCGCGCTTTCGGAAATTTTTGAATTTCATCAAAAATTATCAGGCTCTCGCGCTTATAAAGCCTTGTATTGTATTCAAGCGATAATGACTGAAAAAAAATATCGAGATTATTCAAATCGTCAAACATGGCGAAGACTTTTTTCGGAGCATTGTTGAAATCCACAAGAATATAAGATTTATATTCATTTTTCGCAAATTCCTCCGCGACCGTTGATTTTCCGATTCGCCTTGCGCCTTCAATCATGAGCGCTTTTGTTCCGCCGGTTGTCTTTTTCCATTCGCACAGGCTTTCGTATATTTTTCTTTTAATCTCCATTGGCTGAACCGCCTTTCGCTTTTTCTTTTTCGATTATATCATTTCCCTCAACAGTACGCAAGATACAAAATCAAAAAATATCCAATAGTGCGGAAGATATGAAAATAAAAAATATCAAATAGTGCGGAAGGTATTAAAATGAAAAATTGCCGACGGTGCGAAAAGTATTTACATTAAATTTTGCCGGCAATACGGAACATTACAATGTTGTTTTAAATCAACGGGTTTATGCAAAAACAGCCCGCCGGGGTTTACGCCGCGGCGGGTAAATGTTATATTCTTCAGTTCTCGGCGTCGATGTCCATATCCTTGGCAAGCTCTGTCATAAACGAAATTGCCTTGACACCGGAATACTCGGTATAGCCTGCCGGAGGAGCGCTCTTGTCGGCGGGGACATTGCCCGTGAGATAATCGACATACATTACAGAAAGCGTCTTGCCGCTCGAATCGGTGGAGCGCATACCGACAAACGAATTGCCCGACATAAAGATCTCGGTAGTTGATCCCGATTCGGTGAACACATAGTCAATACAGTCCTTGCCGTTGAAGCGCTCGTTCTTTTTGGAGGTGGCATCGGCAAGATTTCCCAACGAGCTGAAATCAAGCGCCGAGGTATCAAACATATCGTCATCAATGCCCGATGCCGTCATGAGCAGCTTCATGTTCATGTAACCCTTTATCTTCGGGTAAATTATGTATGTTACTTTATTTTTCATAAGCAGCGCAACATTCGCACCGTTAAGGCTTGTGGACATATAAAGCGAATCCTTTGTCGAAGCCATTTCGGTGGGGGTAATAACGCCGTTTTCGTCCTGCATTCTGCCCTTCCAATAGAAGTTGCCGCTTTTAAGCACGTCAAGCCCGTTGACGGTCGGCACCGTCTGATTCTGCGATGACGGCGTTGTGGTTGCGGGTGTGTTCGGTGTATTGGGATTATCGGGAGTGTTCGGGTTATTCGGAGTGACCGTCTGCGACCCGGCAGAGGTAGTTGTTTCAAGCCCCGCCGTACCGGTAGTCGGTACAACATAAACCTCGGATCCGCTCGCATCGGTTTGGATTTCTCCCGCACTTGTTACGCCGGACTCGTCAGTGTTATTCGGATGTTCCGTTTCCTGCTGTGAGGAAACGCCGGTTTCGGACGGGACGGTGGTATTAAGCATATCGCCCGTATATTTCAGGCAGCCGCCGAATGACAGCGCAAGCGCCGCCGCGGCAAGTGCCGACGTTATTTTACGAAATTTCATTTATTTTCCCCTTTCAATTCCCGACGGAATCGGTTCATATTACCGATCCGCCGTTTACGCCCAAAATCTGACCCGTGACAAACGAAGAACGTTCGTCCGCAAAAAACGCGACGGCATTTGCAATATCGTCGGGAGAACCGAAGCGCCCCAACGGAATATCATCCGCAATGAGGCATCTGTCCTCCCGCGAAAACGATGCCATCATATCCGTATCAATCACACCGGGACAAACGCAGTTTACTGTTATTCCCGACGGAGCAAGTTCCTTTGCAAGCGCCTTTGTAAGCCCGATAACGCCTGCCTTGGACGCGGAATATGCAACCTCGCACGAAGCGCCCGTCTGCCCCCACATGGACGATATATTAATTATTCTGCCGTTCTTTTGACGCAGCATCTGTTTTGATGCGGCACGCGCGCAGTTAAAAGCGCCGGTAAGATTTGTGTCCGTTACGCGCCGCCACTGTTCATCCGTAGTTTCATCGAAGAACGAACGGACGGCAACGCCCGCATTATTCACAAGCACGTCAAGTCTTCCGTTTCGTTTAACGGCTGCGGAAATAAGCATATCGGCATCGGCGGAATTTGACACATCGGCTTTGACCGCAAATGCATCGAATCCGCTCTCCGTCAGTCTTTTGACAAGCGACGCGGCTTTTTCTTCGGAGTGAAACCAGTTGACCGTGACCGAGTAACCGTCGCGGCAAAGGCGTTCGCACACCGCTTCGCCTATTCCTCTTGCGCCGCCTGTGACTACAGCAGTTTTCATCAATCCTGTTCTATTCCGACCGCCGCCATAAATCTCACGGCACCGATAACGCCCTTGTAGCCCTTATAGGAGGACGACGGCTCGATTTTATCGGCAGGCACGTTTGATGTGATCTTTGAAACAACGGTGGTAACGGGGTCGCTGCCGTCAGGATTTGCCGACACAAAGCCTACGAGCTTACTGCCGTTCATGAAAAACACGGTTTGTGAGGTTTCGCGCGTAAATGTGTATGCAGTACAGTTCACACCCTGAAAGTCGCGGTTCTGCTCTGTGCCTTGAGCATTCGACAGGGAACCCAAATCGGAGAACGAATACGACGAGACATCAAACATCTGCGAATCGTCGATACCCATAGTCTTACGCAGCGATGAGGTTATTTCGAGATATGCTTTTTTTTCAGGGCATATCATATATGCCGTTTCACCGTTGATAAGAGCGCCCATTTCA
>OMRJ01000192.1 GCA_900313475.1 uncultured Eubacteriales bacterium
CCAGATAAACATCCCCGATCCCGTCCAACAGGAAATAGACAGACTCACAAAACGAATAGCGGCGCTCGAAAACGAATTGAGAGCCGAAAAGGAGAATAATTCATATGAAAGTTTATAACACTCTCACAAGACAAAAAGAGGAGCTTGTCCCCATTCATGAAGGGGAATTCCGCATTTATGCGTGCGGTCCCACGGTTTATAATTATATACACATCGGAAATGCGCGCCCCATATGCGTTTTTGACGTATTGAGACGTTACCTTGAATACAAAGGAAATAAGGTTATATACGTTCAAAATTTTACCGACATCGACGACAAGATAATCAACCGCGCAAACGAGGAGCACAGCACATTTAAGGAAATCAGCGAAAAATATATAGAGGAATACAAAACCGACGCCCACGGACTGAACGTCAGGGATGCGTCCGTGCACCCGAAAGCAACAGAAAACATCGAAAATATCATAAAGATGGTCAGTACGCTTATCGAAAAGGGCTATGCCTACGAATCGGGCGGCGACGTTTATTTCAGCATGCTCAAATTCAAGGAGTACGGCAAGCTTTCGCACCAGCCGCTCGACGATCTTATGGCGGGCGCAAGAATCAACATAGGCGAATTAAAACGTGAAAGCATGGATTTCGCCCTCTGGAAAGCATCAAAGCCGGGTGAACCCGCATGGGATTCTCCGTGGGGCAAGGGTCGTCCCGGCTGGCACATCGAGTGCTCGGCAATGAGCTGCCGTTATCTCGGAACGACTATAGACATCCACTGCGGAGGTCAGGATCTCATATTCCCTCACCACGAGAACGAAATTGCACAGAGCGAAGCCTGCAACGGCGTTAAATTCGCAAACTACTGGATGCACAACGGCTTTATCACGGTCGACAATGAAAAAATGTCAAAATCAAAGGGCAATTTCTTTACGGTAAGAGACGTTGCGAAGCAGTTCGGCTATGAACCGATCCGCCTTCTCATGATATCCTGCCAATACAGAAGTCCGATAAACTATTCATACGACTCACTCATGCAGTGCAAGACGTCGCTTACCCGTCTTCACACCTGCCGCGATTCTCTCGACTTTGCGCTTGCAAACGCAAGCGGAGAAATATCCGACAGTGACCTCGACACGCTTCTCGCTGAGTTTAACGGCTTCAGGGCGCGTTTCTGCGACGCAATGGATGACGACCTCAACACCGCAGACGCAATAGGAATAATATTCGACCTCACGAGATTCATCAACAAGAACGTCCTCACCTCTGCTCCCGCAAAAGCGGCGGTCAGGGAGGCGATAAAGATTTTCGATGAGCTTACGGGCGTACTCGGTATAGTCTACGAAGAAAAAAGCGAATCGGAAGACGGAAACGACAGCGAAATTGACGCGCTCATCGAGGAGCGTACCGCTGCAAGAAAAGAAAAAAACTGGGCAAAAGCCGATGAGATAAGGAACAAACTCACCGAAATAGGAATTGTCATTGAAGACACTCCGCAGGGAGTTAAGTGGCACAGAGCATAAAGGAGTAAAAACAATATAATGTCTGCATTTTTCTATTCACTCTACTATAAATTTTTTGCGCTCTTCACGGCGACGCTCATGCTGATATCTCCGTCTTTCAAAAAGACGGTTGAGCGCGTCGAAACAGACAAGCAATTCCAGCTGACGCACATCGAAGAACTCAAAAACGCCTATGCATCGGGCGAGAAAACAGCAGTCGACGAGGACGCGATATTCAACGGAAACCTTGAAAAAGCACTGTCGGACGGCGCAAAGCTTAATAATATCGCCGTCATAGGCACGCACAACAGCTATCAGCGCTACCATGAGGGACAGTCCTCCGGCTTCTGCGGTCTGAACAATGAAAAGGGCATGCCCATAACGCTTTCCGATCAGCTTGACGCCGGTCTTCGCAACCTTGAGATCGATGTCGAAACGGTTGTCGATGAAACGGGTACGCACTTTGTGTGCATGCACTCTCCCCTTCTTGACATGGCAACGAACTGCTACAGCTTTGAAAAAGCGCTCGAAGAAATTGCGGTATGGTCGGACAACAACCCGGGTCACCTGCCGATAACAATAATTATCGAGCCGAAATCCGTTTTTATTCCCCTTGAAAACATGCGCTTCTTCTCTGCAGAAGCGGCAAACGAGCTTGACAAAACGGTGCGCGACGCACTTGCGGACAGACTTCTCACGCCCGCAGATACAATGGGCAGCTTCGATAGCCTTAAAGCAATGCGCGAAGCCGATGCATGGCCCGAGGTACGCGATATTCTCGGTAGGATAATAGCGGTTCTCCACCCGTGCGGCGCAACCTCCGACTACATCAAACAGGATGAAGCGGTGAAAACACAGTCGATGTTCCCGATGGTTCGCCCCGCTGACAAAGACAAATCCTACGCCGCGTTTCTGCTTGTAAACGACGCCTCGGCACTGCTCTCAAAATACACCGGACTTGCCGACGGCAACTTCATGATACGTACACGCGCCGATCTGTCGGGGCGCTATTCTGCGTCAACATTTGCAACGGCGGCATCCACGGTCGCTAACATTATCTCAACCGACTACCCGTTCCTCGGCAGCGGAGGTTCCGATCAATACGTCGCATTTGACGGAAACACGGCGGTAAAGCTCACAAACACGAGGTAACCGACATTTTTCGTTATCATACGCGAAAACCTTAAAAAGATGTAATGTTACAATCACACGCAAAAACCTTAAAAAGATGTAATGTTACAATCACACGCAAAAACCTTAAAAAGAGAAATTGACAACCGGCATTTTATAGTGTATACTGTTTGTGAGGTATTATTTTCAGTGAAAGGAGTCACGCCTTATGGAAATGCTTCCCGGCGCCGTGCAGGTGCTCATTGAATGGTTTATTCTGCTCATTGCCACCATTGGATCTTTTTTTCAAAAACTGAAAGGCGGCGATGACACAACCGCCCCCGAATCTACTTCGGAAAACGGATAATTACCTTCAATTTCATTTTTGAGCTCCGCAAAAAAGAAAAACGGCTTTAGAGTCGTACTCTAAAGGACAGTCGCTATGTAGGATGCGGTGTAGCCCGTGAGGGCTGCACCGTTTTCCTTTGTTTCAAGCGGATTTCAGCGGGTTTTCTCTCATTTCTTCCATTGCCGCAATCAGTTCCTTTTCGGTCGGAATATTGATTATCCCCACAGCAGTAAAAGAAATATCAACGGGAACGTGTTTCAAGCCGTCTTCGCCCTTTTCGCTGTTGTGGACTTCAATTCGCTTGATCAAAGTATTTACAATGGTGGGTGTTAATTCTTTTAAGTCAGTACACTCTCGAATTGCCTCAAGAAAAACCTTCAAATCAATCTTTTCCTGTTCGGCTTTTCTAACTGACTGCTCGTCGTGCTCAACTGCGGCGAGCAGTTCTTTTTGTTCCTTTTCGTAGTTTGCAGACATACGGCAGAATCGTTCATCGGAAATCTTGCCAAGCACATTGTCCTCATAAATTCGCTCAATCAGCATATCGAGTTCTTTGATACGCCGTTTGGAGTTCTCAATATTTTGCTTCATATTACGAATATTTATCTCTCTGCCGAGTGTATTTTGCTTTGCAAAGAGATAAAGGAACACCGGCTCAAATTCCTGGACATACTTGGCGACCTTCCGTATCGTATCAAGTACCAATTCTTTCAGCACGGAGTCACGGATAAAATGGATGGTGCAGGAGCCTCGGTTTTCTTTGTACTGTGAACATCGGTAAAACTCTTGTCCGTCTTTAATGCTTTTTGAAGCGCAGTAATACAGTTTAGAGCCACAGTCGGCACAGTAAAGAAGTCCCGAAAACATACTCGTTTTTCCCGTTGCCGTATTTCTGCGGCGATGCTTTCTGAGTTCCTGCACTCTTTCGAAAGTATCTTCATCAATAATCGCT
This sequence comes from uncultured Eubacteriales bacterium, assembly GCA_900313475.1. Classification (GTDB taxonomy): domain Bacteria; phylum Bacillota; class Clostridia; order Oscillospirales; family Acutalibacteraceae; genus RUG806. The sequence goes on from OMRJ01000192.1 coordinate 3,905, forward strand.
TCTTGTGTGTTCGGAATGATCTGCCATTCTTCTTCGGGAATGTGCACCTTTTTCTTAACCTTGAAGCTGACAAATGTGCTTTTGAAATTAACGGTACATCCGGCGTACTGACGATTTTCAAGAATATGCCTTACCGTTACCTGATCACATCTATATGGATTTTGCGGTCTTGGGTTGGAGGCTTTTATGCCTTTCCTGTAATAATGCTCCGTAGGACATATGATTTGTTCATCTTCTAACCGCCGTGCGATTTTCATTGGTCCGAGTCCTGCAAGACACAGTTCAAAGATATCTCCCCACATTTTTCGGGCGGTGGCTTTGCCGATTTCAAATGCCTGCTCCGGTGTGACCTCGCCTTCACGGAAACTCTGTATCCTGTGATAACCTACGACCTTGCCACGCAGACCGAACCGCCGTTGTACGGCGATCATTTCGGCATAGGCATTCTGCTTGGAGCAGTTGATGCCGCCCACATACATCTTACGGTCGGTCTTATTATCGTTCTCGGCGTAAGAAAGCGCCGCATACAAATCATCATCGAGGTATTCTCTTGCAGTGGTCTTGTCGGGATTGTCAGCATAGTCAAGAGTTGCTTTCAAATTCTTGTAAATAGGCCAGAAGCCTGTAACAGCCACGTCGCATCACCCTTTCCCCGGCAACAAAAATACCGCCGTAATCTCTTTCAGCACATCACTGATTTCCTTGTCCAGCTTTGGTGAACACGCTTTATCTGCAAGCTCGCCGAGCTTTTCAAGGCAAAGAAAAAGAGCGTCGGGCGGAATCCCTCTCGGCTCGTACCCTAACGCTCTTTGCTTTACATATTCAGTTGTGCTTAGCCCACACTTTCGGGCTTTTGATTGTATTTTTTCTTTTTCTTTTGCCGTGACACGCACAGCGATTCGTATATCTTTCCTCATAGTATCATCTCTCCTCGTATAATAAAGTAGTAGTTATTAAAGTCCCTCTCCAAGGACTGTATGCTATACTGTAATGGATACTGTGGATCGGTAATCA
>OMRJ01000195.1 GCA_900313475.1 uncultured Eubacteriales bacterium
AAGATATTTGTCGTTGTCAAAACCTTTTTTAGTCATACCCACATTCCCCTTGATTTTTCGGTGATTTGCCGAAATCCCGGCAAACACAAACCGATTATTTATTATACTCCGGGAGAGGGTTTTTGTCTACAATAAAAACGAAAATCGCAAAATAATATCGCAAATTCACGGCGACTTTTTCATTCTGCGGCGTTGCGGTTGACTCGGAGAATGTTTGCGATTATTATATAATTATAATGAAATTATTTTTTACTGTTTAAAACAGGGGAGACGAACATGAATATTATTCTTAACGGTGATTTTGAGGCAAAATGCAGTGCGCTTGCCGAAGAACTCAATTACAATCTTTATGACGCGGTGCTTTACGATAACGGAAAGGTGTACAGATATGAGCATCAAAGGGCAAATCCGTGCAACAATTCATATTCCGTTTCAAAAATGTTTACGATGGCGGCGATAGGCTTTCTTGTTGATGACGGCAAGCTGTCGCTTGACGAAACGGTGTACGGTTATCTGGCAGATGAAATCCGCGCGGAGGTGTCGGAGGAATGGAGGACTGTGACCGTCCGCCATGCTCTTGCGCACAAAATGGGCATTGACCGCAGTGCTCCCGCCGCCGAGGAGGTTTTTATGCAGTATGACTGCAATGATTTTCTTACGCGGGTCTTTTCGGACAGAATTGTTCATACTCCCGGCGAATACTATTGCTACAGCGACGGCGCGTATTATATTCTGTCACGCATAGTCACAAAGGTCACCGGCAAAAAGCTTGACGACTTTTTGACGGACAGACTTTTTACGCCGCTCGGTTTTTCGGAGCCTGCTTGGGGAAAGTGTCCGTTCGGCTATCCGCTCGGCGGCGACAGTCTCTATTGCCGCACGGAAGACATGATAAAGCTCGGCATAATTTTTCTTAACGGCGGTGTTTATGAGGGAAAAAGGTATTTCAGTGAGAATTGGGTAAAAACAGCCGTAGGCGAAAATCTCGGCATGCTTCCCTGTGAAAAAAGGTCACACGGAAAGACGGGCGCGCACGGACAGCTTGTCGCATTTTGTCCCGAAACGGGCAAGGCGATAGCGCTGCACGCATATCAGTACAACGGCAACTACGATTTTCGCGGTGCCGCAATACGCGAATTTATCGAAAAGTGACGGCGAAGACAGAAAGCGCAAAAGGAACAAAAGAGTTTAACATTTAAATAAAAACAAAGACTGTACTTCACAAAGCTTTCGGTTCAATGAAAGCTGTGAAATGCAGTCTTCTGTTCTTTTCAGGAAATCAATCAGTTTTCGTATACGCTGACCTTTTTGCGGTCTTTGCCCAAACGTTCAAACTTGACTTTGCCGTTCGTGAGAGCGAAAAGCGTATCGTCGCTGCCCTTACCAACATTTACGCCGGGGTGAATGTGAGTTCCACGCTGACGAACGATGATGGTGCCTGCGTTAACGTACTGGCCGTCGCTTCTCTTTGTGCCGAGTCTCTTTGATTCGGAGTCACGGCCGTTACGGGTAGAACCCATACCTTTTTTATGAGCGAAAAGCTGAATGTTTAATTTAAGCATTGCTTACACCTCCGTTGTTACTTTTACGAATTGCGGATACTGCCGTGAAAGCTGTTCGAGGTGGAGCCGAAGCCCCCTCACTATATCCGCCGCGGCTTCTGAATTAACGAAGCTCACGTTCATGTATCCGTCGTCCGCCTCTGCCGATGCGTCCACGCCGAGGATCTCGGTAATGGTGTTCGCAGCCATAAATGCCGCCGAGGAGACTGCCGCGCACACGATATCTCTGCCCGATTCGGCACTTCCGGAGTGCCCCGATACGGTGAAGGATGCGTCCGCGCCGCGGATACTGAATTCAGCCTTGATCATTGTTATGCGTTAACAGAAACGATCTCTACTTTTGTGTAGGGCTGTCTGTGACCGAGCTTTCTCTTCTCGTTCTTCTTTGCCTTGTAGGTCATAACGGTGATCTTCTTGGCTTTGCCGTTCTTTACTGCCTTGGCAGTAACGGTTGCGCCCTCAACGTAGGGAGTGCCTACCTTGATGCCGTCGTCGCCTGCAACTGCAATGACCTTGTCGAAAACAACTTCACTGTCGCTTTCAACGTCAAGCTTCTCGATAAAAACAACGTCGTTTGCTTCTACCTTGTACTGCTTTCCGCCTGTTTCGATAATTGCGTACATTGGATCTTTCTCCTTTATAAGTCTCGCTACACGGGGTAGGGAGCACGTCCCTTTTTTGCATAAAGCACCCTTGGTATGCGGCAACAGTCATATTACCATTTAAATGCCTCTTTGTCAAGGCTTTTTTTGCCGTTCGTCGGCGGCGGTCGGCATCAAAGGGATAATTCCGAAAAAAAGCGCGGCGCACGGGTACCGACATTGAAAATTTTTCGGTAATTGCCGATTATTTCGAGGGCGGCAGCCGCTGAAATATCAGGGTTCTGTAATTCCGTAAAATAAAATTCCGAGTCCCGCCGACAGCACTATCATCAGGATAGGCGACGGGGCTTTTTTCTTTATCCGTTTAAAAATCAACGCAAATATTACCAAAACGGCAAATATCGCAAGTGCTCCGAAATCTGCGATCGGGGCGCTTTTTACCGTTTTTATTGCGAAAAGCGACGACAGACCGACGGTTATCGCCGTTGATATTATCAGCGCCACCACACACGGGCGCACGCCGGAGAGAAACGCCTGCACCCCCGCATATTTCATAAGTCCCTTTATTACGGCGGCAATTACCAATATGATGATAAAGGAGGGCAGCACCACGCCGAGCGTTGCCGTGAGCGCGCCGAGGAATCCGCCCTGCGACGAGCCGACGAACGTTGCCATGTTTATTGCAAGCGGTCCGGGTGTAGATTCGGACACCGCTACGATATCGAGAAAGCCCGATTCGGTGAGCCAGCCGTTTATAAGCACCTTTTCGCGTATAAGCGACACCATGCCGTAGCCGCCGCCGAACGACACCGCGCCTATTTCAAGAAATGTCAGAAACAGCTTAAGGTATATCATTTGTTCGTCCTCCCCCTGTTTCTGATTCGGGCAAAGAGGAACAGCGCAACACCGACCGCGCCGCATATGAGAATGAAGAAAACGGACGAAAAATTGACTGCAAAAAGTGAAAAAAGCGTGCATAAAACAGCGACCGAAACAGTCACCGTGATGTTCAGCGCATTTTTTTCAAGCGATTTCAGCATTTTTATGCCTGCCGACAGGATGAGCCACACAACGCAGACCTGAATGCCTTTGAATGCGTATGAAACATATTTCAGGCTCATGAATTTGTCTAAAAACAGCGAAATGACGTATATTATAACAAATGAGGGCAGGCAGACCGCGAACGTGGCAGCCGCGGCGCCGCCTATCCCCGCGATTTTGTACCCGATATATGTTGCGGAGTTGACCGCCACGGGACCGGGAGTGGATTCCGCAACAGCCGTCATGTCGAGAAATTCGTCGCGCGTCAGCCATTTCTTTTTGTCGACAAGCTCGTTTTCGAGCAGCGCAAGCATTGCGTAGCCGCCGCCGAACGTGAACGCGCCTATCTTGAAAAACGTCAAAAACAGCGTCAATATCTTTTTCATAAAAAGCCCCCTTGCGCGTATCATACACCGCGCGAGGCGTTTTGTCAACACGCGGCAAAACCGCCGCATGCGCCCGCACGCGCCGCGAAAAATCGGCATTGCCGCCGCTCGGACGGGCATGCAAGGCACGCCGATTGCGGATAACGCGCCTTTGCAAAACCGATTGTGACGCTGCGCCGTGCGCCCGTTTTCAGTCCAGAAGCTCCGAATATGTCAGATTCATGGCGGCGGATATGTACTTCAGTTCGATGTCAGTGACAAACCGCTTGCCGCATTCGATGCGCTGAACCGCGTTTTTGTCGATGTCAAGCCCGATAATTTGCAGACTGTCGGCAAGCATGCGCTGCGACATGCCCATCTCGATTCGCTTCGCGGCAATTCTCCTGCCGCAAATATTGTTGAACCCGTCCTCTGTTTTGTTTATAAACATATTTTTTTGCTCCTTTTGACATTTAGTGCTTGTCAATAAGGAAATTATATGCTATTATAACATTGCCGATTGACATTCAGTGAATGTCAATCTAATAAAAACAAGGGAGGTGAAAAAATGAACGTTGAAAATGCAAACAAACAACTCGAAAACAAAGGAGATGAAAACATGGAATGCAGAAAAAAAGCCGAAAAAATATCCGATGAATTAAAAAAATACAAAATCGAAATTAACCCAGATGACATATTAGCTAATTATGCTGAAACAATTACAAATGTTATCAATGGCTTGCGAGAAAATAAAAAAATACTTGAACTCAAAAAGAAAAAAATAATTGAAGATTATGTTGTCAATTCAAGTTTGGAAAATCTTGTTTTAAAAGATTTCTTTAAAGATTTAGAAATTGCCATAAAAAAATATCCCGGACCCAATATGATGCACTATAATTGAAAAAAGGTGATTTTTATGAAAAAGGCATTGAGTATACCATTAAAGGGCTTTCCATCAACCGCCCGTCACAGGATTATATCGGTTTATTCGGCGATACCTCCGGTGCAACAATAAAAAACTGTAAACTGGACATTGTTAAAATTGTTGGCAGGGACTGTGTCGGCGGCTTTGCCGGATATGGTAATAACTCCACCTTCGAAAATTGTGAAACATTAGGCGGTGCAATATCCTCCTCTACCAATAGCAAATCTTGTTCCGGAGGAATGGTCGGATATGCAAATGGAACGACAACGGTAAGCGATTGCACAAATAACGGAACTGTCTCTTCTGCTCCTAATTCTTCTTATTCTTATTCCGGAGGAATGGTCGGGGATACCGATGACACAGCAACGATAAGCAATTGCACGAATAACGGAGCTGTCTCTTCTTCTCACAGCAATTATTCTTACTCCGGAGGAATTGTCGGGCGTACCAACGGAACGGCGATGGTAAGCAACTGCTCAAATAACGGAGCTGTCTCTTCTCGGAATAGCTCCGGAGGAATTGTCGGAAATGGAAATGAATCGGTTACGATAAACAATTGTACTAATAACGGAAAACTCTCTTCTAATTATCCTAATTCCGGAGGAATAGTCGGAGTTGCAAAAGGAACGATAACCGTATTCAATTGTACGAATAAAGGAGCAAATTCTTCTGCCGTGTGGGGAGGAATTGTGGGACAATGCCTTGACAAGGGTTCTAACATTATAATTATAAAATGTAAAAATCTCAGCAAAGCCCAATATGCCATCAGCGAAAATGTAACTTCAATCGAAAACAGTTACAATTTCTCCTCGTCCTCCAAATTTATGTCCTCCGGCACTGCCAAGAGCTGCTACTCCATTTCAAGCTTCACCGCTGAAAACGGCACGGTTTGGCTTTCAAACGGCAGCGCCGTCACGCGCACAAACAAGCAACTGCGTCTGAAATCCACCTTTGAGGGCTTCGATTTCGAGAACACATGGACAATGGAGGGCAACCCCGATTTCCCGTACCCCGAGCTTATCTCCAATCCGTCCTCCTTCAAAAAATCGCTTGCGTCAATTTCCGTTGCGGCGCTGCCCGACAAGGTAAACTACCTTGAAGGCAAGGACGAATTCGACATCACGGGCGCGCTTCTCCGCCTTACATACGACAACGGCACGAACGAAAAGATACCCATGACCGCCGAAATGGTGTCGGGCTTCGACAACACTATCGTCGGCACAAACCGTATCAAGGTTCAGTACGGCGGTTTTGAAACGAGCTTCAATGTCACGGTCATTGCGCGTTCGCTCGTGTCTATCGCTGTCAGCAAAATGCCGACAAAGACGGAATATCTTGAAGGCAAGGACGAATTTTCGCCCTCCGGCGGCGAGCTGACGCTCACCTACAACAACGGCACTTCCAAAACGGTCGATATGAAGGACGCTGCCTTCACCGGCTTCGATAACAGCACACCCGGTGTACAGACCGTCACGGTTTCGTACGGCGGAAAAACAACAACACTGAAAGTGACCGTTATCGAAAAGACGCTCGAAAAGATAGAGGTTACAACGTTCCCCTCCAAAACACAGTATCTCGAAGGCAAAGACAAGCTCCAAAAGGACGGCGGCGTTATAACGCTCTATTACAACAACGGCAAAACAGCGACCGTCAGCCTTAATGACGCAGATGTTACCGGCTTCAACAACCGAGTTGTCGGAACTCAGACACTCACCGTCCACTACATGGAAAAAACCGCGCAGTTCGAAGTAAAGATAATCGCGAAGTCCGTTTCGAGAATTTCGGTCGCGTCCGTACCCGATGTCGTTACCTATCTCGAAGGCAAAGACGAGCTTTCGGCTGACGGCGGCAAGATAACCGTATACTACAACAACGACACGGAGGACGTTGTGAATATGACGGTCGACATGCTT
>OMRJ01000070.1 GCA_900313475.1 uncultured Eubacteriales bacterium
TTGCCGGCGCAAGTCAAGACGAAAAGGGCGAAAAGTGCCGAAAAGGGGCACTGACGGGCGGCATGGGTTCGAATCCCGTCAGCCTAAGATAAAAATAAGGAGAAAAACGAATGGGCATTCTTGTTATCGGCATTGCCGGCGGTTCAGGCAGCGGTAAAAGCACTATAACGCAGTGGCTTGCAAAGCGTTTCGGCGATGATGTCACGGTTATCCGCCATGACGATTACTATAAAGAGCAGCACGATAAAACATATGCGGAGCGTGCAAAACAGAATTACGACTGTCCGGAGGCGTTTGATACGGCGCTGCTGGCGGAGCATCTTATGCAGCTGCGGGCAGGAGAAAGTATCGAGTGCCCTGTGTACGACTATACGATCCACGACAGAAGCGATAAAGTTTCTTTGATTAAACCTACTCCGGTTTTGATAATCGACGGCATTCTCGTCTTGCAGGACGAACGGCTGCGTAATATGATGGACATTAAGATCTTTGTCGACACCGACGCGGATGTTCGTATTCTTCGCAGAATCAGACGTGATGTGCATGAGCGCGGACGCTCGATGGATTCAGTTATCGACCAGTATCTTGAAACCGTCAAGCCGATGCACGAGATGTATGTCGAGCCGAGCAAGAAGTACGCAGATATAATCATCCCGGAGGGCGGTCATAACATTGTGGCTCTTGAAATGATCGAAAACAGAGTTCACAATCATCTTTTTTGACAAAAAAATAAAAAACGGGCAGAGGGTTATTTTGAAGTTTCCCCTGTCCGTTTTTTGTATGTCTGCTTTGTTATTGATTATTTTTTACCGAAAAATTTTGAGAAGAATGCGAAAAGCTTATTGAGCATCGTTACAAACCACTTCATTACCCTGAGAATAAACGAATCTTTTTTGTTTCCGTCATCTACTTTGATGTCTGTGTCGGCAACTCCGAAATCAACATTCTCCGCTTCCAAAACTACAAGGCTGAACCGATCGGTATCGCCTGCCGCTATCATGTTCGAAAGTTCGTTGAAAGACACCCGCACACGTTCGTCACCGTCCGCGATTTCGACGCCGAATTTGCATCCGATAAGCGTGTTGTCGTCAACCGTGCGTCTGCGTCCGTTCTTGTCGTAGAAGAAAAATGTGAAGTCTTCGGCTGAAAATTCGTCAAACGACAGCGTGTTTATTTCTCCGTATTTGCCTGCATAAACCGTTACGGTGTCAAGTATATCGTAGGCGTTGGATACAAATCTGTCGGAAATATACAGCTCGCCGTTGTTATACGAAACAAAGTGCACGGCAACATTGCCGGGCAGTGTCCCGGTGTGCTCCGCACCGTCGCATTCGGTGAGATTTATCACTTCGCAGTCGAGACACGCGTTGAGGAACGAATTTTCGGTGAACCCGGCAGGTGACAGCAGCGCAACGTTTGAAAGCATATCGTCGTTTGCAAAGGCACTGTCCGAAACCGCAACCGTACCGTTTGCATCAAACACGACATAGCGCAGCATCGGCATACCGCCGAGCGCATTTGTGCCTATTCGCGTTATTCCGTCTGTTATTATTACGGAAACGATTTCCTCGGCATGCGATGCCCACGGCGTATATTTTGCGTCGGAGAAGTCAAGTGTATCGCCTGTGCCCGAAAGCGTGAGAATGCCGTTTTCAACAGAGTGTTTAATGCCGTATGATCCCTCCTCCGCAAAGGAATAGCCGTTGTCCACAGCGTATTTATGCGCTGCGGAATTTATCTCCGAATATACGGTAAGCGCAGAGTTGTCGTCAAGGGTCGGCAATGCGTAGTCTCCGATTTCGGTAATATCGGACGGAATGTGGATTTCGGTTAGGGATGTGCATTTGTAGAAAGAGTAACGATTAAGTAACGATATTCCTTTTCCGATTTTTACTTTTTTTAGATTTGTGCAGTTATCAAAAATACCTGTCGAAAAAGTGACGTTATCGGGAATTGTAACCTCCTCAATCGGCGTTTTTTCAAATGCGGAGAAATTAATCCATTCCAGTGTTTTCGGAAATTCTATTGATTTTAATCCCGAACTTAAAAAGGCGCCTTCTTCTATCCTTTTTACGGATGAACCGGACATGTTGCAAATTGTCAGTGCTTTTGCGACGCTGAAAGCATACTTTCCGATTGTTGTAACATTTTTGCCTATGGTAATTTCTTTGAGATAGGCGTGCTGTCTAAAAGCATTTGCCGTGATTTCCGTCGCAAAATCGGGCATGTCATAAGATTCCTGAGTTCTTGCCGGAAGATAGAACAGGAGTCTGCCTTCGCCGTCATAAAGGACGCCGTCGATTGATTTCAGTGCTGTCGATGAATCGTCTATGTAAATATCCGTCAGTGTTTTGCTTGCCGAAAATGCGTCGGGAGAAACAAATTCGGTGCGCGGGTCAAGTGTAATTGATGTTACCTGTTTTGTCGGCAAAATGCTGTAGTAGTTTTTTCCGTCTTTGCTTACAATATCGCCGTCAACAACGGTGAGCGTAGGGTTGTCGGAGGAAATATTTACTTTTTCAATCGAAGCAGCGGAAAGCGTCGGATATTCCGGTTCGTCACCGGAAAATGCCCAGTAGTCCAATACTCTGCTACCGAGAGTAATCTCCGTTATATTATTCCACGTATAGTTTAGCGTGAATGTTGCAAGCGCGTTCGGCAAAACAATACTGTTGACCGCGCATCCGTAAAACGGACAGTCGGCGATTGACCTTGATCTGCACTGCGAAATATCGACTTTCGACAAATTTTTGCAATTACTGAAAGAGCCGTTCATATCGAAAACGGAATGCGGCAGTGTAACTTCGGTCAGCGATCGGTTTGAACCGAAAGCGTAGCTTCTTAAATACAGCAAATGCTCATTGAAAACAATATTTGTAAGGTTACTGTTGCTTGAAAAAGCGCCGAAATCAATATCATAAACTTTTTTTCCCAATACAACTTCCGTTTCCGAAAAATCCGCAAAAGCATTGGAGCTTACCTTTGTTATTCCGTTTCCGATAACAATTTTCTGTGTAACATCACTGTATTCATTCCATGGGTATTTGCCGCGTGTCATTTCTTTCATGGCGCCTTCGCCGTTTATCGTGAGCACTCCGTCTTCAAAAGTATATTCAGGCTCGATTTCGGCAAGGTTGCAAAACGTATAGCCGTATTTTTCGCACATTGCTTTAACGCTTTCGTTTGCCGAATATATAAATAAACGTGAATTGTCATCAAAAACGGGCAGACAGCCGTCGTTAATAACAGCGTCTTTGTTGTTGATAAATATTTCGGTAAGGTTTGGACAATTGTTAAATGCCGACACCGTAATGCTTTTGGTATAATTCTGCTGAAAATAAACCGTTTCAAGATTAGGCATGTCGCTGAAGCAATCTTCAAAATAGACTCCGCCCGAATAAAGCGTCAATACTTCGATTGCAGTGTTTTTTAAAGAGTGACTTCCGAATTTTGCACCGCTGTCATTAAAAATATTATACAGTGAAGTGCAATCCTCAAACGCGCTTTTACCTACGTCTTTTATATTGAAAAAATAGATGCCTTCCAGATTTTTTGCTTTGTAAAACGCATAACTGCCGATGTTTTGTGCATGTGCATAATAGAATCGGTCGGGTTTCGCCTGCGGGTATTTTATTATATCGCCGCCGATGTCATAAAGAACGCCGTCAACCGAATAGATAAAGCTGCCCTTTTCATCTTTGTTTATGGCTTTCAAAGCCGGAACATCAAAAAAGGCATATCTGCTTATATCATAAACCTCATCGGGGATATTATATATTTCATCTTCTTTTGCCGACGGATACTGCACGAGAAAAGAAACAATCGCAGGGTAACCGCTGAATAAAACACCGTCGATTGCAAAAAAACTAGAATTGCTTTCGGATACCGAAAAAGACTTTAAACCGGTCATTCCCTTAAATCTAAGGCTGTAATCGGTTGCCGTCTCCGACGGTTTTAAGCTGTTTTTGTAGCCTGCACCCAAATGCAGAGTCTCTATACCGGAGCTTCCGTAAAAAGCATACTGACAAATTGTTTCCACGCTGTCGGGCACAACAAACGACACCAGACCGATGCAATCCGCAAAGGCATAGTTATCAATAAGCGTAACTGTTTCGGGGAGATGTACAGCTGTGATTTCGGAACAGCCCGCAAATGCGTGTTGACCTCTTGTTTTCACCGTGTATCCGCCGAGAGCTTCGGGAACGTTCACATCGCCCTTGTAACATGAGGAAAA
>OMRJ01000198.1 GCA_900313475.1 uncultured Eubacteriales bacterium
AACGGACATTATACCGCTGCCCCCAAAGAAACAGGCAACGAGTATACAAAGCATGAATTCGGCAACTGGATAACGATAAAACCCGGTGTATGCGGAGCAACGGAAAAAGGCTTAAAGAGAAGAACCTGTTCCGTCTGTGAAAAAACCGAAGAAGATACAATTGTTAAAAACAATGATCACCTTTGGAAAGTAGTTGCAGAGGTTGCGCCCACCGCCGAAAGCGACGGATACAAATTATGGGGATGCGTATGCGGAGCAGAAGATAAGGAAATTCTTCCCAAGCTTGCCGCAACGGAAATCACCGTTACACAGAATGACCACCTTAAGGTCAACAAGGACGGCATAATTGTTACCGACACTTCTGTTGCCGCAAACGCAGCGGCATTCGGCACAAATGCTTCACTCGTTAAAGGCAATGCCTCTGTTGAAGATAAGGTCGCAACAGGCATGAGGCTTGTTCTTGAAGCTAACGGCACTTCACTCATCAAAGAAATCGCGGTTCTCGGCGATATTGACGGCAACGGCGAAATCAGCGTCGGCGACGCAAGAAACGTTCTTCGCGCAGCGGTTGCGCTTGATATTCTTACAGGCGTTAGAGCTATTGCATGTGATGTTGACTTCTCCGGCGATATCAGCGTCGGTGATGCAAGACTTGTACTCCGTGCGGCTGTCGCACTTGACAGAAGCGATTCATGGATGGCTAAATTTAAATAAAGCCGAAATGAACACGACGGAGTTTAATCTCCTATAGCAAAACTCAGCGGCGGATTCAAGATGAATCCGCCGCCGTTTTTGTAACACATTAAATATTCAGATTTATTTTTGGAAAATTAAAATGCCCAGTTCCCGTTTACAAATATCGGTGTCGCCTTCCCGTCCTTATATCCGGTAATCGTCATATCCGGCGCACCGATCATGAAATCCACATGAATTGAACTGTCGTTTATTCCGAGAGCTTTGCATTCGTCGTTTGTCATATCCATAAACCCGTCGACAGCGTCGTTGAATCCCATGCCGAGAGCGACATGGCAGCTTGCATTTTCATCAAACAGTGTTTCGTAAAACAGTATTCCCGTGTTATTTATCGGACTGTCACAGGGAATGAGAGCAAGTTCACCGAGCATTCTTGCGCCGTCATCCATAGAAATCATTTTTTCAAGGATATCATCGCCCTTTTCGGCGGTGTGGGAAATCACCCTGCCGTCCTTGAAAGTAAATGAAAAGTTTTCAATCAACTGCCCGTCGTAAGACAGCGGCTTTGTCGAAACCAACGTTCCTTCACACTTCCCTTTAACGGGACTTGTGAAAATTTCTTCGGTCGGAAGATTCGGGTTAAAATAAACGCCCTGTTTCGTAGTCTCACCGCCGCCGCACCAGTGCCCCTGCGGCAGGAGCGAACACTTGAAATCCGTACCGTTTGACGAGTGGTATTCAAGATAATCAAATTTGCGGGAATTGAGCCAATTGCAGCGTTCTATGAAATTTTCATTATGCTGACGCCATGCCTCAAACGGATCGTTATCATCCGTCACACGCACCGACGCAAGAATCTCCTGCCAAAGCTTTTCATACGCGGCATTCTTTTTCATATCGGGGAAAACTTTTTTAGCCCACGCATATGACGGCACCGCCGCAATTGTCCACTGGTGAAGATTTTCAATCGCATCGCGATACGGTTTTGTTATTTTACAGCGCGCCATTTTTACACGCTGCATTTTATCCGGATTCACACCTTTGAGTCCGTCGGGATCGTCGCTGATAATGTAAATTCTGCACGGAAGCTCCTCTGTCATCTGTTTCAGACGGGCTTCCTGCCATTCATCTACTTTTGAAAGAGTTTTTACCGACTGATAACGGTAATTAAGCTTTGTCACGGGCTGCCAATCCCAGTCGATTTCAACCTTTGCGGCTCCCGCCTTATAACATTCATCGGTCAGCACGGTTGCAAATTCAAACTGATCGGCATTTATGAAAATACGAACGGGCTGTCCCTTCTGTATGTTTGCGCCTACTCTTGCAATAAGGCGTGCGTATTTTCGAATTGTTGTTTTTTTCATTTCTGTTCACCTCAAAATTAGTGTACCATTTATTTTAACGTTATTCAATATTTTCACATGACAAATATGACAAAAACACGAACAATTTTTACATCTGCCCTTTACATACATTTTAAATGTGTTATTATATAATAAGTAAATTGCAAGGAGAAAGCAGAAAAATGAATTTCAGTATTATATATAATCCGATTGCAACAAAGTTTTCGCAAGCTGCGCTTGATCATCTTATTTTCAAATTTGTCGAACGCGGACTTACACTCAATGCGGTTATAAAAAGCGAATACGCAGGGCATGTCATTCCTCTCATAAAAAAGCTTGACCCGGTGTCGGACTATCTTATCACACTCGGCGGTGACGGCACTGTAAACGAAGCTATACGTGCATTTAACGAAATAGAGCAGCATTCCGTTTACGCCCACATTTCGGTCGGCACAACAAACGACATGGCGAACAATTTCAACCTTTTCAGACACAACCCCATTAAGTCAATTGATAAACTGGCAACAAAAGGCGTTGAAACAATGATGGACTCGATAATAGTTAACGGCGAACCTGTCGCGTATGTATCCGCATTCTGCTATGTTGCCCCGATTCCGTTCCTTGTAAACACAAAGCTGAAAAAGAAACTCGGTCATGCAGCGTATGTTGTATCCGCACTGCCCGTAATTGCCAGAAAACCCGAATACGTCAAAATTACATACACGGCAAACGGAGAAACGCATTCTATCAAAACCTGTCTTGCTCTCATTACAACATCAAAAGGCATGGGCGGAATAACTCTTTATCAGCATGCAAACCAAAATGACGGTAAATTCGAGGTATTTTTTCTGAAAAAACTCTCCCCTGCAATTATTCCGCCTGTTTTTGCTCAGTATTGCCTTGACAAGGTCAATCTTGCCGATTATGTTCAGTACGCCGATGTGTTCTCGACCGACGAGCTGACGATTCGTTTTGACGGCATTCTTCCGAAATATGCAGTTGACAACGACGGCAACAAAGCAGGATTCGATCTTTCGCTCCATGATAATGTGCTGCATTACACCATGGGCAAAAAAATAAAAATTCTCATGCCCGAATATTGATAAGTTTTTTTGGTATCAATCGCATTGCGCACATAACTTCTTTTCAATCAAACAAATAAAAAAAAGGGCTGTGAAAAACCGGTTTTTTCACAGCCCCTTTTCAAAGGACAGAAAAAAAGATGAGGAACAGACAAACCGAGCAGAATCAAGGCTCTCAGACTTGATTTTGTTTGCCCGAAGGCGTACGGCGAAGTTTGTCTGTAGTATAAAACATTCAACGGACGTCTTCTTATGCGATTATCGCAGTCTTTGGGATTTGCAATCCCGTTAACATATCATGCAAAAGCGTTGATCTTTACTGTTTTATACGGTCATCGCTTTTTTTACATTCCCTTTTTTCACTTTTTCACGGAAAACTCTGCAAGTGCGAATGAGTTCGGCGGAAGAAAAAAGCTTCCGTCCGAACACTCGCGGAAGGCGAAATCATTTTCGCTGTCGGTCAGGTATATTCCGATTGCACCCTCCGCATTCGCCTCCAGCAACACATCGGCGCCGTCGGTCTTTATGTTGCTGATAAGCACGCGGCATTTTTCTCCGTCGGTAGCAGCGGCAGCATACAAACCGCTGCCGCACGAAACACCGCATGCTTTTTTAAGCTCGTAAAGTGCGCCGAAGCTCTTGAAAGCATAATATGTTTTTGTCGGTGTAAGATCCGGAACATTGAAAAGCGCGCCGTATGCGCACCAAAGCTGCGCGTCGTAATACATCGCCGCATCCACGCCGAGCCGCTGCATCTCGCACAAGACAGCCGCAGCATGCGAAGCTCCGTACTCGTTACGCATGTTTATGTAATACATCGTGCGCACGTCATCTGTTTCATATGTCGCAATATTGCAGTTCCATTCTGTGTCAAAAACAGGAATATCGGCAAACCCGTATTCGGCAAGCGTATTTTTTATAAAGTTGTATTCGCGTCCGATCTTTTCGAGTCTGTCTCTGCCGAGATAACCGTGCCAGCTGAAAAAATCAAGGGGCGCAGCCGTTTCGGGAGACGAAATGTATTTAAGAAAACCGGTAAAATAATCCGTCGGGCCTTCCGTCCATTTTCCGTTAACGTTCGCGCCCAGTATATAACAGCTTGAATATCCGCCGACATGCACATCGGGGTGTTTTTCTTTTATAAGACGCGACGTGACCGAGTAGAGACGGTAGTAATCCTGTGCGGAGCCTATCCACATCGGAGGGCCGAACGGCTCAACATGCTCGTCAAGTCCGTCGGGTTCGTTCCATATCTCCCAATATCCGATGTTCATAAAAAAACCGTCTGCCCAGCCGCAGTTGTAATGTCTGACGATATGCTCGCAGATATCAGCCCACTTTTCGGGATCGGACGGCGCATATATGTCGTATTTTTTCGGGGCATGCTCTATTGAAACGCCGAGACGGAACATTATTTCGGCACCCGTTTCGTGCAGTTCTTTTATATACAGATCCGACAGAGTAAAATCATATGACCTCTCGTTCTCCGCATCTGCGGAAAAATCGGGAAATATATTCGGAATATCAATGTAATGCTTGCCGCCGTATTCCCCGCACGTGTCATGAAGACGGATAAACGGCGGGCGAAGCGCCGCAAAATCGGGCAGCAGGCTGCCGTAACCCGTAACGCGGGCTGCATTGTTGAAGCCGTGTACGGGTTTTATATCGCCGGTTGTTTTTTTTGTGTCAACTTTTATGTTCACGCCCTGATCTCCTCCGTGTCAAATCTTCGCAGATACAGCAACTCCCCGGACGGATGTTCGCCGAGGCGCTCAAAGCCGCTTTTTTCATACAAATGCTGCGCACCGACATTTGCCTTTGCCGTTCGCAAAAGCAGACCGCCGCAGCCGCGTTCGCGGCATAATGACATAATATATTTCATCATTGCGGTTCCGACTCCCCTGCCCTGCATGCCGTCGCGAACGGCTATGCCGAACCACGGGATGCTTTTGTCAATATCACAGATAAACATTATTCCGACGACGGTACCGCCCGTCTCCGCAACAAAAAAGATGTGTCCCGTCACCGAACCGTCAAAACTGCCCATAACGCTTCTTTCATTGCCGTGTCCGACGTTAAAAAAAGATGCGCTTTTTTCTCCCATACAGTCAAAAAAATTCCGAACGGAATTTTTATCCTCCGCACGCATTATGCGAATATTTATATTATCCGTAAGCCTCACCTCAAGGCAATAATACAATGAACGAAAAAGAAATTCAACCGTCATAAAAAAATATCGCGGTTTTTCGTTTGTTTTCGGAGTTTTTCGTGTTGTGTATTCTCAGGCAAAGTGATTCTCAGAGCCGTTTTTGTCCGCTTTCATAAATCCGGTCATTGACAATCGCACATTTATATTTTATCATATATTATACGAATCGTGTTATCGGTTGAACGGAGTTGATATTATGAAGCTTTTATTTAGGCTGACGGGATTCGAACCCATGTCGCCCGTCAGTGCCCCTTTTCGGCACTTTTCGCCCTTTTCGTCTTGACTTGCGTCAG